>NZ_JBXBAV010000025.1:0-5458 GCF_056783245.1 Flavobacterium sp. TC780
ATTCGTCGTCGTCGTCGTCGCCGCCGCCGCCTCCTCCTCCTCCTCCTCCTCCTCCTCCTCGTCGTCCTCCTCCGCCTCCTCCTCCCTCGTCGTTTGCCTGCCTCCTCCTCCGCCTCCCTTGCCGCCCCTGCTGCCTCCTGCCTCCTCCTCCTCCTCCTCCTGCCTCCTGGCCTCCCCTGGCCAACCTCGCCTCCGTGCTGCTGCTGCCCCCGCCCAGACTCTGCCGCCTCAGCCTCAGCCTCAGCCTCAGCCTCCGCCTCCTGCTGCCTCAGCCTCAGCCTCAGCCTCAGCCTCCACCTCAGCCTCAGCCTCCGCCTCCTGCCTCAGCCTCCGCCTCCGCCTCAGCCTCCTGCTGCCCCGTCTGCCTGCCTGCCTGCCTGCCTGCCTGCCTGCCTGCCTGCCTGCCTGCCTGCCAACGTTTTGTTTTTCGTTCAATTCATATTTTAAGATAAGACTTGGTAGAAATTCATTTTTGTCAAATGTGTTTTTCCCTCCACTTGCATCAAGCTGTGTTCTCCAAGTAACCATTTGAGATATTTTTTCATACCTAAAACCTAAAATAGAGCTTAGTTTGTCAGACAATTTATATTCGATACTAGCAAATCCAGCATGAATATCCTGATCACCACTATATGTTTGAGGAGTCATTCCTGCAAAAGCACTAATTCCAAATGTACCATTGCTATAATTTTGCTGATTAAAAAACGCATCTAAATTATTTGGTATTACATTTGTATTTTGACCAGCCTGGCTTACGTTAAAGTTAAATTGAATAGCTTCAAAATCACGTTTTTTAAATTTACCATTATAACCAACAACTATCTTTCCTTTAGAGTTTCCACTTTCTTTATCGCCTATTTTGTAAGTAAAAGCAAGGTTAGCTGCTGTCTCATCTTCTTTTAGGTTTTGGTAGTATCTTTGATTATCAGTAATTGTAGTTTGAGCAATGGAATAAATACCTGATGCACGGTCTAAAAACATTTTGTTTTGAGTCCTGTCTGGCATATCACCTTTAACAGTGTTGTGTGAAACTCCCCAGTCAAAATCAATTTTATCATTTATTTTATGGTTACCTAAAAGCTGATTGATAAAAACAGTATTTTGTGTAAACGTACTCCTTTGAACAAGTAAATCAGCATCATCATTATCAAAATCTCTATCACTACCAAAATAACTATCTCTGGTTTGTTCAGATGAATTGATGAACAAGAAGTTGTAACCAATTTTATGTTTTTTGTTAATGCGGTAATTGGCATTAAACATTCCTGTAGAGTTGGTATTGTATGTATATTTTTCTTCATTGAAGGATTTTAGTTCAACTCCTTGAGCGTTTACAGTTTGGCTTAACCCTTCTCTATATTCGTAACCATTGTTGAAACTTGCAGTTCCAAAAAGGCTAAGCTTTCCTTCTTCACCAATGTTAAATGTTTTCCCTGCTTTAACACTAAAATTGCCTGCAATAGGTGCTTCTTTTACTGGGTTTAAGCTATTTCCAAAATTATATCCTGTCAAAGCATTTTGAGGAACTCCGTAAGAAACAAAACCTGATTTATTTGGACCTTGTTGTAGTAAAAAGTTATCAGAATTTTGCAATGCATTTGTATTAACTTTCGATCCTAATGAGATTTCAAACATTCCTTTTCCGCGGTAATCTTTAGATACAATATCTACATTTCCTCCAGCAAAATCACCATACATTTTTGAACTGTAAGATTTGTCAATCGAAATGTATTCAACGATGTCGGTAGAAAAAATATCCAGTGAAATATTCTTTTTCTCAGGATCATTTGATGGAATTGGTAATCCGTTCATTGAAGTAGAATTGTAACGGTCACCAAGTCCTCTTACATAAATGTTGTTGCTTCCTTCTTGTTTTGAAACTCCAGATGTTTTTGTTACGGCAGCAGCTACATCGCCAACACCTTTTCTTGATAATTCTTGTGCGCCAATAGTTTGTTTAATGTCTACAGCGTTTTTTTGATCTAATAATAGAGCGGTTTCTTTTTGTCTGCTTACAGACGATGCTTTCACTACTACATCTTTAAGAGTATAACTTCCTGAAGATAATGTTTGATTAACAGTTGTAGTTTCATTTGCTTTAACAATTACGATTGCTTCTACAGTTTCATACCCCAAGAAACTATAAATTACTGTGTAGCTACCAGGAGCTATGTTTATCGAGTATTTACCATCGATATCAGTATTTGCGCTGTTGTTAGTTCCTTTAATAAGAACGTTTGCAAATGGAAGTGCTTCATTATTACTTTGTTTGTCGGTTAAAACCCCAGAAATTGTACCTTTGGTCTGAGCCATAGAAACAGCACAAATAAATAATGTAATAAATAGAAATTTTAAGTTGAATTTCATTTTCGTTTGTTGTTTGTTTATTTTTTTGCAAATAAAGGACGGCTGTGTAAAGTTGATGTTAGCTACTTGTTATTGTTTTGTCTCCAATATATTATGAAATTGTTATGAGATTAAATTACGGTTAACACTACTTTTTAACAGTCGATTTATTATTATCTTTACACTCGCAACTAGATTCATTGAATGTTATATAGTATAAGTATCAATGAGATAACCCAATTTTTGCCATTTTATGAAAAAAACACAAACTAAGATTTTACTAGTAGATGATGAACCGGATATTTTAGAAATTGTTGGATATAATCTTTCTCAGGAAGGCTATCAGATAATTACTGCCTCTAACGGAAAAGATGCAATTGCAAAAGCACAAAAAGAATTGCCAGATCTTATAATAATGGACGTTATGATGGCCGAAATGGATGGTATGGAAGCTTGTGAGCATATTCGAAAAATCCCTGAATTAAATAATGTTATCATTACATTCTTAACAGCAAGAAGTGAAGATTATTCTCAGGTTGCTGGTTTTGATGCTGGAGCAGATGATTATATCACTAAGCCTATTAAACCAAAATTGTTGGTAAGTAAGGTAAAAGCATTGTTGAGACGCTTAAAAGAGCAAGAGGTTAGTAGTGATACATTAAATGTAGGTGGTATCGAAATTAATCGTGAAGAATATAAAATCGTAAAAGATAATATTGAAATTGCTTTGCCTAGAAAAGAATTTGAATTGTTTTATTTATTGGCTTCAAAACCTGGAAAAGTATTCAAGCGTGATGAAATTCTTGATAAAGTTTGGGGCAATGAAGTAGTTGTAGGTGGAAGAACGATTGATGTGCATATTCGAAAATTGAGAGAAAAAATGGAGAAGATTTATTTAAAACCATCAAAGGAGTAGGATACAAATTCGAGGTTTAAAATAAAGATTACCAACCAAAAGCATAATGCAAAGAAATGAGAATTATCTTTGTAAAAGCTATCCATGAATTAAATGAAAATAAGTTTTAAAAAAACCTATAAGTTTGCTGTAAAGTCAGCGCTATATATTAGTCTCTTCGCTACAGGATTTGTAATGCTTTTGATTTTATTATTCTTCAAAAATAAATCAGAAAACCTATTACTATTTGGTCTAGTCTTTATCATATCAGTATATGCATTCTCATTTGTAGTTATTCAATATCGTGTAGAGCGTTTTATTTATAGAAGAGTAAAGAAAATCTATGATGAGGTTTCGTTACTAGAATCTAGTACGCTTATCAACCAGCCGATAACTACGGATATGGAAACGCTTTCGCGCGAAGTCAAAAAATTTGCTACCGATAAAAAGCTTGAAATCGAAATGCTGGAAATTCGTGAAGAATACCGTCGTGAGTTTTTGGGTAACGTTTCGCATGAGCTTAAGACTCCATTATTTACTGTTCAGGGTTATGTTTCAACATTACTAGATGGAGCGATGGAAGACAAGACTATTCGAAAAAAATATCTTAAACGAGCTGAAAAAGGAGTAGAGCGATTAATTTATATTGTCGAAGATTTAGATATGATTACTAAATTAGAATCAGGAGATTTAAATTTGATAATTACTAATTTTGATATCATAGAGCTTATTCAAAATGTTTTTGATTTATTGGAAATGAAAGCCGATAAAAAGAAGATAAAATTAACTTATGAGAAGAAATATCTGCAACCTATTTTCGTTAAAGGGGATAAAGATAGAATTCAGCAAATACTAGAAAATCTGATTGTAAATTCTATTAAATATGGTAGACAAGGCGGAACAACAGAAGTAGGAGTCGTAAATCTAACAAAGAAAAAAGTACTTATTCGTATTAGTGATAATGGAGAAGGAGTGGAGAAACAAAATATACCAAGGCTTTTTGAACGCTTTTACAGAGTAGATAAAAAGTGGAGCTCGCTCTAGAGAAGGAGGGTTCCGGATTAGGACTCGCCATTGTTAAACATATTATCGAAGCTCATAAAGAGAAAGTTTATGTAGAAAGTGAGTTTGGTATTGGTTCTGAATTTTCGTTTACCTTAGAAAAGGCATATAAAAGTACTTACTCTGACGTTAAATAAATGTAATCTTAATACTTTGATTCGGTATATAATACTCCCCTTTTAACATCAATTTAAAACTGTCGGTCAGCGCTTAATATTAAATTCTCATTATGATAACATCTTGGTAACGTTATGTTAACCTTGATGGGTGATTTTTGCATTCTGAACGAGGAGTTAAAAAAATAAGATGAGAAAATTTTTAGTTGTAGTTTTATCTTTAGTGGCAAGTGGAATTCATGCACAAGAGATAAACAAAGAAGAAATAAAGAAAGAGGTAGTTCGTATTTTAGATTCTATTAATAAGGCAAAAGAAATTGCAACGATCGCAGAACCAAAGTTGGAACCTGCTCCTAAAGATGAAGAAAGGAGCACTGGTACGAAAAATTTCTTTGAGAGGTTATGCACAAATAAGATATAACGGATTGTTGTCTACCAATGATAAAGTTTCATGCGAGCAGTGTGATAGATCTTGGGGAACAACTTCTACAGAGCCAAATGCAAAATCTAATAATGGATTTTTCATAAGACGTGCACGATTAGTATTTTCAGGGCAAGTACATCCTAATGTATATTTTTACTTTCAACCAGATTTTGCAAGTTCACCAAGTACAGGAATTAACAATTTCGTTCAAATTAGAGATATATTTTTTGATATTTCTTTTGATCCTAAAAGAGAATATCGTGTTCGTATAGGACAAAGTAAAATTCCTTATGGTTTCGAGAATATGCAATCTAGTTCTGTTCGACTTACTTTGGATAGAAACGATGCAATGAATAGTGCGATATTGAATGAACGTGATTTATGGAGTGTTTTTTTATTGGGCACCAAGCAAAATAAGAGAGCGTTTTGAAATGTTGGTAAAAGACGGCTACAAAGGTTCAGGTGATTATGGTGTTTTTGCTTTTGGAGTTTATAACGGTCAAATTGCAAATAAATAGATAGTAACAGAGATTTAAATGTTGTAGCTAGAGTAAGTTATCCTTTTGTAGTAGGAAGTCAAATTATTGAGCCAGGAATTCAGGCTTATACAGGGAA
>NZ_JBXBAV010000026.1:0-71423 GCF_056783245.1 Flavobacterium sp. TC780
ATGTTACTGTATTATTTACTGGTTCCAGTTACGTATTGCTAAGGTTAATACATGCTCCTGTTGTTAGGGAGGCAGCACCTAAACATTCCTCCTAATATTTGTTTTATAAAATGAAATTTGCTTCCTAGAAAGTCATCAAAGAAAAATATTTTAGAATAATTACTATTTTTAACTTCTTCAAAAGCGCCAATAGCACTTAGATCCATACGGTCACAAATAAAATAAATGGTAAGAAATACTGAAGTAACTAAGAAAAATGTTTGTAAAGTATCTGTGATAATAATAGTTTTTAGCCCTCCTCTATAAGTGTAAGAAAAAATTAGAACTAAAGACATTAATACCGTAAAAGCAAAAGGAATACCATAAAAATCAAATACAAAACGCTGCAATACTATTACAACTAAGTAGAGTCGGAATGCTGAACTTACGGTTTCACTAATTCAGAAAAATAGAAGCTGCGGTTTTATAGCTGTAAAACCCCATTCGTTGCTCTATATATCCATAAATAGAGGTTAAATTCATTCGGTAGTACAAGGGCAATAATAACTTTGTAATTATTATAAATCCGATAGCATTACCTAATACAAACTGAAAGTATTTGAATTGTTCTCCACTTGCTGCGCCTACTTCTCCTGGGACTGAGATAAAAGTTACCCCAGAAAAGAGCAGTTCCGATCATCCCAAAAGCAACGAGATACCATTTTGAGTTTTTATTAGCTGTAAAGAAAGCTTCATTTCCATTATCTTTTCTGCTGACTCTATGTGAGATATAGAATAGTGTTCCGAAATAAACGATGATTAGGATGAGGATTGTACTTGGTGTCATTTTATAGCTTTTGTGGTTCGGTTTTTATTCTTTTGATTAAACCCAACAGATTTTAAATACCTGTTAGGTTTTCGTTAAATCTCGAAAGTTATAGATTGTGGTTTTAATTTGCATAAATCTATAAAAAAGATTTTGATTAGTCTGCTTTTTAAATTTCTAGATTTTTGTTCTCAGCTAATAAAACTGCTCTAACACTTTTGTGTTTTTTTAATAATTCAGAAGCTCGTTTTTCATCAATCTGAAGTTCTTCTACAATCATTTCAACACCTCTTTGTACTAGTTTTTTATTAGACAATTGCATGTCTATCATTTTGTTGCCGTAAATTCTTCCTAGTTTAATCATAACAGATGTTGAAATCATGTTTAAGACTAGCTTTTGAGAGGTTCCTGCTTTCATTCTTGTACTACCAGTAAGGAATTCTGGTCCTACAATTAGTTCGATTGGATGGTCGGCTTCTTTAGAAATAAGACTGGCACTATTACAAGAAATACTACCTGTGATAATATTATTTTCTCTTGCTTTTTTTAATCCACCAATAACATAAGGCGTATTTCCTGAAGCTGCGATTGCTAAAACGACATCTAAACTCGAAATATCATAGGCAGATAAATCTCTCCAGGCTTGATCAATATCATCTTCGGCATTTTCTACTGCTTTTCTGATAGCCGAATCTCCTCCTGCAATGATACCAATAATCCAATTGTCTGGAACTCCAAAAGTAGGAGGACACTCAGAAGCATCAAGAATACCGATTCTTCCAGATGTACCTGCGCCGATATAAAATAGTCTTCCGCCAAGTTTCATTTTAGAAACGATAGCATCTACTAATTTTTCAATATTAGGAAAATTGTTTTTGAACAATATCGGCTACTTTTTTGTCTTCATTGTTTATATTGGTAAGCAACTCATTTGTGGTCATTTTATCTAAATTAGAGTAAAGTGATTCACGTTCTGTATCTGGATTTATTTTTGCCATTTTTATTTTTTTTAGCTATTTTTTTATTTTTTAATTTTGTTTAGAGCATATTTTATAATTGAGTGTCATAAAATACAGCAAGAATTTATTTGACAATAAATAAGGGTATGTTTTAATAGATTAGGTATTTTGTACGCATTTTTTTAAATGCTTCTAAATCTTTTTGCCATGTTTTTCTAATTTTACTTTCGGAAATTCCGCTTTCAATTTGCTGTTGTAATTTTTTTGTTCCAGCAAGTTTTGTAAAAAAAGGATTGAAGAATTTAGTTTTATCACTCGTATTTTGATAGGCTTTAATTAACCATTTTAATTCTAATTGAGTTAGTTTAGGATAAGTTGTTAAATCCTCACCGAAACATTCTTTTCCATTATATAATGGATCTTTAGCTCCAAAATTAGGTTTAGGGGTAAAACTAAAATTTGTTTTTGTTAAAAAAGGGGAGCCATAAATTTGGAATTGTTTTTCAGTTCCGCGTCCCATACTCACATTTGTTCCTTCAAATAGGCACAAACTTGCATATAGATTAATAGATTGGTCATTTGGCAAATTAGGAGATGGTTTTGCTAGTAAGCTATATTCCATTTTTCGATTATAGTCTAGACAAGGAATAACAGTTAATTTGCATTGGATTCCGTTTTTAAGCCATTTTTCACCATTTATCATTTGAGCATATTCACCGATGGTCAGACCGTGAAGTAGTGGAATTGGGTGCATGCCTACAAAACTTGTATATTCTTTTTCTAAAAGAGGACCATCTACAATACCTCCATTAGGATTTGGTCTGTCAAGTACCATAAGCGGGATTCCATTTTCTGCACAAGCCTCCATTACATAGTGTAAAGAAGAGATGTAGGTATAAAAACGTGCTCCAACATCTTGCAAATCAAATATCATGAGGTCAATTTCTGCTAATTGTACTGCTTTTGGTTTTTTATTGTCTCCGTAAAGAGAGATTATAGATAAGCCTGTCTTAGGATCTTTTGCGTCTACTACATGTTCGCCAGCATCAGCCGTTCCTCTAAATCCGTGCTCAGGAGCAAAAATGGTTTGGACAGCAATTTTTTTCTCTAATAAGAAATCTACCAAGTGCATTTTGTTAGATAAAACCCCTGTTTGGTTCGTAACGATTCCTACTTTTTTATCTTTTAATAAAGGCAGGTATTTTTCATAATTATCAGCTCCAGTTTTAATAATAGGATTATTTATTTCTATAGTATTGTTTTTTCCAACGGGCTGAAATGTATTGGAATAGGATGGGATATAAAATACAGTTGCTATAAAAAGAGCACTTTTTGCTATGAATTTTATCATTTTAGTTTGCTGTTTAAAAGTTAGAAGGCTGAAATTGACTAAATAAAATTTTTAATTATTGTTTGATTGGTATTCAGTATTTTTTGATTGTTGTTGGTTGTAGTTAATTAAAGATAGTGTTTGTCTGAGATTCCAGACTAAATTTTATTTTCGTCAGCTTGATTCATTTATATTTTCGATGTACGAATATATAATTTTTAAAATACTACCTCTGAATATTTATGTTCAGAGGTAGTTTGTTATTTTATCAGATTTTGTAATTACGAATTACCAACCTGGGTTTTGTTTTAATTCTACACCTTGAGCTTTGTATAAATCAATATCATTAGTAGGGATATTCATTAAGTAGTGTTTTGCTTCAAAGTTTCTTGTACTTGTTGGGTATATTTTTACATATCCGTTAGCATCTACAACAGTTTGTGATCCAACTGGAGTACCAATTCTTGCTCCAAGATTTACATCTGGATTTTTTGAAGTATCAAGGTAGTCACCTTTTTTCCAACGGTAAATATCCATCTGTCTAATCGTTGTCCAACTCATAAATTCAATTTGGCGCTCACGACGTACTTCCCAGATTAGAGGGTTAACAGAACCAGATATTTGCTCTAAAGCTGCTGTTCTTCTTGGGTCATTAATTTGTATTCCTCCTGCGGAAGCATTAGTTCCATCTGTAGTTAAAGCAGCTATACCAGCACGAGCACGTACTTTGTTAATAGACATATCAAGATCAGTATTTGTAGCAGTACCAAGTTCAGCACAAGCTTCAGCATAATTTAAATATACTTCGCTTAATGTAAATATAGGAGCGTCAGTATAATTACGTCCTCCTGTAGTAACATCTGGACCTGTTGTTGCAGGATTGTTGTATAATTCAAATACATATCCAGACATTGAAACTAATGCAGCTGTACTAAAAGGTTTTCCTTTATATCCATAATTGCTAGGATTTACTGTTTTACCAAAACGAGGATCTCTATTAGCAAAAGTTTTAGTAACGTTATCATCACCTGTATATTGCGTGTTTCCTGCTTGTTGAATAGGTAATCCGTTTGTAGTTACATAACTATCGGCAGCCCATTTCGTTAAACCGTATTGGATGGTTGATGAATTGGTATAATTTTGAAGAGAGTGCATTAATACGTTTGTTAAATAACGTTTTGCAAGTATCACTTCTGTATTACCAGCCAATTCAACTGAGTTGTAAAGAGACTTCCAATCGGTGTTTAATTTATAACCTCCATTGTTCATTACAGCTAGTGAAGC
Organism: Flavobacterium sp. TC780; assembly: GCF_056783245.1. Classification (NCBI taxonomy): domain Bacteria; kingdom Pseudomonadati; phylum Bacteroidota; class Flavobacteriia; order Flavobacteriales; family Flavobacteriaceae; genus Flavobacterium; species Flavobacterium sp. TC780. The sequence continues at coordinate 4,379 of NZ_JBXBAV010000026.1, forward strand.
AGTTTTGGCTTTGTTAAGATAAGAACTTCCGTCTTGACCTAAATGATATTTTCTATAAGTTCCTTCATAGATACAAACGTTGCTTAAAGCTGCATAAGCAGTATATTTATTAACAGTAACATTTTTATCATCTAAAGGAAGTAACAAGTTAGCTGCTTCTTCTAGATCTGCAATAACTTTATCGATAATCTCTGCTCTTTGTTTTGCCGGAGCATAAACAGCAGGATCATTTTGAGATAAATATCTATCAGTATAAGGAACATTTCCCATTTTTTGTACTAGGCGAAAATACGTATAGGCTCTGAAAAATTTAGCTACTCCTATATAATGATTCTTTTTTGCCTCAGGCATAGGAACAGTGGGTATTTTTTCCAACATTAAGTTGCAACGACGAATAAGTATGTAATAATCATTCCAAGAATAAATATTAGTAGGCGTTGGTGTAATTGGCATTTGCTGAAAAGTAAAAGCGGATAGGTTGTCATCTATTTTGAAATCACTTCCATGGTAATAGAACGAAGAAAGTCCGATTGTTACACCATTTCCGTAACCATAAAAAGTGTCGTAATTAATCCATGAAAATGTCTTTACATTATCTTCTGATTGCCAAAAGTTCTCGTTTGTAAATTTATCTGCAGGGTCGTCTGATAGGTAGTCGTCACAACTAACTGAAGTTGTTGCTACAAAAGCTGTAGCGAACATCAGTAGTAATTTAGATTTTATAATTGATTTTTTCATTTTAAAAATTTTGAATAGTTAGTATTAGAAAGATAGCTCAAGACCAAAAGACCATGTTTTGGTAAAAGGATAAGTTCTTCCCCAGAAAATTTCAGATTCATTAGTTTCTGGATCTATAGGAAGACGGCTATCAGCCCAAGTCAATAAATTTTCACCCGAAGTGTATATTCTTACTTTCTCTAAGCCCGCTTTTTTGATGAATTCTTTTGGTAAAGAATAGCCAAGACTAAAGTTTTTAAGACGTAGGTAAGACATATCAAGTAGGTACCTCGTTTGAGTAATGAAGTTATTTCTACCAGTAGTGCTTCCGCCAAAGCCTCCTGCTTCGTCACCAGAATAAGGGTTAGGCCAATATGCACCAGTATTCTCAGGTGTCCAATAGTCAGCTTGGTTTGCATACATTTGTTGAGGTGAACGATAAAATGGCAATACAGCATCTGAAGCAGCCCAGTAATCACGTTTTCCAACTCCTTGGAAGAAGGCAGAAATGTCAAATCCATGAAACTTACCACCTACTGTTATCCCATATTTATAACGAGGAGTCGTATTACCAATTTTCTTTAAATCTCCATGGTCGTCTGCAGTTCCAGCTCCACGAGAGATAACACCATCTCCATTTGTATCTACATAATGTACATCTCCAGCTCCGTATCTAAAATTACCGCCCATTGTTTTAGAATAGTCAATCCCGTTTACAGTTTTACCATTATCAGTTATTATATCGGTAGATTGTAGTAATCTATCACTTGTAAGACCCCAAATTTGACCAATTTCATATCCATCATAATAAGTAGATAATAATTTTGAACTATTATTCCACTTAGTCACCACCGATTTATAATCAGATAAAGCAAGGTCAACAAATACAGAAGCGTTTTCGTTTATTTGTTTGTTGAAATTTAAAGCTAATTCCCAACCTCTTGTTCTCATGTTTCCTGAGTTGGTTTGAGCTGCAGCCTGACCAAATGAACCAGGAAGTGTTATACCTGGAGCTAACATTCCTTTAGTATCACGTTGGTATAAGTCAAATGATGCACCAAGTATGTCAAATATTCTAACGTCAATACCAAAATCTTTTGTGTACACTTTTTCCCAAGTTAATGATGGGTCAACATTAGTTGGTAAGCCAGTAGAAGGAGGTAATACTGCTCCACTATTTATCCATGAAGGGTTTGTAGCATTTAATACAGATAAGAAGGCATTGTTTCCGATGTTTTGATTTCCAATTGCCCCCATAGAAGCACGTAACTTAAGGTCATTTAACCAACCGCGAGTGCTTTCCATAAATTTTTCGTTACTGATTCTATATCCTACAGAAGCCGAAGGAAAGAATCCCCATTGTTGGTCTGTTGGGAATTTAGAAGAACCGTCATAACGCGCATTTAATTCTAATAAATAAATTCCGTTGTAATCATAATTTACACGAGCAAAGAAACCAGCAATAGAATAAGTTGTTTCTGCAGGATTTAAAGTGATATTAGCAGCTCCAGAAACAAATTGTTCTCCTACGGCAAGGTTAAATTCTGGTTTAGATTTGTCTAAAAGAGTATTTCTTCTAGCATAAGTACGTGAGAAACTCTGCCATTCAGAGTTAAAACCTCCTAAGAATTTAAGATTGTGATTGTTGAATTGTTTTTTATAGTTAGCATAGATGTTAACCACATTTGTTTTTGTTTCAGCTTTTGATTGAGCTACAAAATCATTTCCTGCTTCAAGAGTAGTAGGTACTGCAGTTTGTATAGTTGTAGCGTCATAAGGCATAGATGACCAGCTATCCCAAGCTTGAAATTTACCACCGTTTTGTTTTCTTGAAAAATAATCAGTTACGCTGCTTACTTCGGCTATTAAATTAAAATCTTTTACAATTTCAGCAGTAAATTTAGCACTTAATCTGTTGTTGTATTGGTCATTTTCATTCATAGATGCATTAGATAAATATCCTCCGGCAGTACGGAAATTATATCCTTTGTAGGTTCCAAAATTAGGAGTGTATTGTCCCCAACGAAGTGCATAACCAAGATAGCCTGTAAATCCTGTATCATCTGTACCGGCACCTCCATAATAATTAAAAGGACTTTCATAAGTATTGCGAATAGTCATTACTTTGAAATCACCAGTAAGCCAATCGGCTAATTTTGTTGTGAATCCTAAATTTATATTTGATCTCTTTCTAGTTTCTTGATTAACTCTTAACATCCCTTTTTGGTCCGTAAGTGCAAACGAAGCAAAGAAAGAGCTATTGTTTCCTAGATTACCTTGTGCCGAGAAATTGTGGTAAGTTTGAACGGCATTGCTAGCATACAATTCTTTATTAGCATCCCAAACTCTGTAAAAATGAGGGGTTCCATTTATAATTTCCCAATCTTCACCATAAACCATCTCATTACTAGTACGGTTATTTGCGTATTTTTCTTTCCATTCTTTAATTTTTGGAAGCATTGTATTATAATTTGCACCAAAAAATTCTGGTACACTACCGGTACGAGTTGCTGCTGCAATTAACCCTGGAATTTCTTCTGTTGGGTCTAAGAATTGTAGTGTAGAAATCGGATTGTTTAAGGCAGTATTTCCACTATAAGAAAATCTAACTTTTCCTTCTCCTGTTTTACCTCCTTTTGTGGTAATAAGGATTACACCAAAGGCTGCACGAGCTCCATAGATAGAAGCCGAAGCAGCATCTTTTAGTACAGATATTGATTCTACATCATTTGGATTAATAAGAGACATGTCAGTTGGAACACCATCCACTAATACAAGAGGAGCATCAGAAGCATTAGTATTGACAGTTCCAGCACCACGTATGTTTATGTTAGCTGCACGGTTAATGTTTCCTGAGTTAAAGCTAATGTTCACTCCTGGAGTAGTACCTTGTAATGCTTTACTTACGTCGGTTAGAGGTCTGCTTCCTAGTGTTTTACTGACATCAATAGAAGCGACAGCACCTGTTAGATTGGCCTTTTTCTGAGAAGAGAATCCCACGACTACGACTTCATCTAATTTGGAAGTACTTTCTGAAAGGTCAACATTGAGCTTTTGTTGTCCCTCAAATTTGATCACTTTGGTTTCAAATCCCATGTAGCTAAAGCTAAGGCTTTGTCCTGATGATACAGCAATACTGTAGTTTCCATCAAAATCGGTTGAGCTACCATTTGCAGTTCCTTGAATAAGGACACTAACTCCCGGTATAGGAATCCCATCCGCTTTGTTTTTTACAGTTCCAGTAATTGTTTTCGTTTGCCCAAATGTTACTTGAATGAACAAAACCAACAATGAAATAAGGAATAATTTTTTCATGATTATTTGGTTTTTTTAATGGTTGTTGAGCAAATATATTTATTTATTGCATATAAATGCGGTATTTTATAATTATTTTCAAAAATTAACTAAAATAACGCAAAATAACGCATTTTTAATTCGTTATGACTTCAGTTTTTATTTTTTAGATTAAAATATGCAAACTATTGCAGTTGTTGAGGTAATCTCTGCTTTTGAATTGAAATATTTGATATATTTGTGCTAAATCCTTAATTTATAAAAAATGCTGAAAGCCGAAAGACATAAATATATAATGACTAGACTCTTTGAAGATCAAAAAGTCGTTACGAACAGATCTGGCTTTGGCGCTAGATTTGTCAGAAGATACGATAAGGAGAGATTTGAATGAATTAGACAGTAAGAATCTTCTTGAGAAAGTTTATGGAGGTGCAATACAGCCTACAGAAAAGTCTGCAAATGTTTTTGATATTGCTATAACAGCTGAAGAAGAGAAGAAAGAAATTGTCACAAAAGCATTGTCATTATTGCATGATGGGCAAGTTATTATAATGAGTGGAGGAAGTACTAACTTAGTTTTTGCAAAGTTAATTCCCTCGGATTTGAAGGCGACTATATATACGTATAGTTTGCCAATAGCAATGCAGCTATCCCAGCACCCAAATATCGATTTGATATTTATAGGTGGGAAAATGCAGAAAAATGCAATGGTTACTATAGGTATGGATGTAATACAAGTCCTGTCTAAGATCAAAGCTGATATTTGCTTTATAGGAGCTAGTAGTATTAATGTAAAGCAAGGGCTAACAGAGATAGGTTATGAAGTTTCTATTGTCAAAAAAGCTATGATAGAATCCTCTGATAGAGTAGTTTCTATGTTTTCTTCAAATAAATTGAATACAAAAATGCCGCACGTAGTTTGCGAACTTAGCCAGCTAGATACTATAGTTACTAATTTAGATCCGGAAGATTCAAGGCTGGAAGAATATAGAAAATCTGGAGTTTTTGTGTTGTAGATTGAAATACAACCAACAATTTCTGCGTTATTTTACGGTATTTGAATTTATTTTTGTTAAATAATGTAAAATAATGCATTCGTTTTGTTTTTTGTATATATTTGTTAAACTAATTTTTAACTAAGAGATATATTATGAAAACCAATACTTCTTTGGCTTACGACATACCTGGTAAATTTGAAGAAACCCGATTTGAGAAAAACCATAATGTGATTTTTGATAACTCAATTGTAGGTTCTAAAGCAGTTGCTCAGGAAATAGCCGAATTAATACGTTCTAAACAAGCTAAGAATAAAACATGTGTACTTGGTCTGGCAACAGGCTCATCACCTATAAAAGTATACGAAGAGTTAGTTCGAATGCACAAAGAAGAAGGGCTTAGTTTTTACAATGTAATATCTTTTAATTTGGATGAATATTATCCAATGACCAAAGAAAATCGTCAGAGTTACCATTATTTCATGCATCAATATCTGTTTAACCATATAGATATTAAACCTGAAAATGTAAATATTCCGGATGGAACAGTTGTTCTAGAAGAACTTAATCAGTATTGTGTTGATTATGAAATGAAAATAAAAGAGGCAGGAGGGCTTGATTTTCAGTTATTAGGAATTGGACGTACAGGACACGTAGGTTTTAATGAACCTGGTTCTCATATTAATTCAGGGACTAGAATTATAACATTAGATCATATCACTAGAGTCGATGCTTCATCAGATTTTAATGGTATTGATAACGTTCCAAAAAGAGCAAGTACAATGGGAGTTTCTACAATTCTTAGATCAAAAAGAATTGTTTTGATGGCTTGGGGACAAAATAAAGCTGCAATTATTAAGAGAACGATTCAAGGAGATATAAGTTCAGAAGTTCCTGCTACATTTTTGCAAAATCATTCCAATGCTACTTTTGTGTTAGATCAGTCTTCGGCATCTGAATTAACTCGTTTTGAAACACCATGGCTAGTTGGTGGATGTACTTGGACACAAGAATTAAAAAGCAAAGCAATCGTTTGGCTTTGTAAAGAAACCAAACAATCGATATTAAAACTTACCGATAGAGACTATAATAATAATGGAATGTCAGACCTTTTAGCTCAAGAAGGTTCTGCATATGATTTGAATATTAATATGTTCAATGTTTTACAGCATACCATTACAGGCTGGCCAGGAGGTAAACCTAATACTTCAGATTCGCATAGACCTGAAAGAGCTAATCCAGCAAAGAAAAGAGTAATTCTTTTAGTCCACATCCAGATGATGATGTGATTTCTATGGGAGGAACATTCTCTAAATTAATAAAACAAGGACATGATGTACATGTAGTATATCAGACTTCAGGAAATATAGCAGTTACAGATGATGAAGCATTAAAATTTGCGGAAGTATGTAACATTTTATAGGAAAAGAGATTGATGGAGTTAATTTCTCATCAGTTATTGATTTTCTAAATAATAAGACAGAGAATCAGGTAGATTCATTAGAAGTTCGAAAGTTAAAAGGGTTGATAAGAAGACGTGAGTCGTATGCAGCCACAAGATATTGGTTTAAAAGATGAGAATACGCATTTTTTAGATCTGCCTTTTTATGAAACGGGACAAATAAAGAAAAACCCTTTAGGATTAGAGGATATTGCAATTGTTAAAGATATTATAGCAAAAATAAAACCTCATCAAGTATTTGCAGCGGGAGACTTGGCAGATCCGCATGGAACTCATGAAGTATGCCTGAATGCTATATTTGCAGCAATGAAAGAATTAAAAACAGAAGCGTATATGTATGATTGTTGGCTATGGCTGTACAGAGGAGCTTGGCATGAATGGGATAGACATGAAATAGATATGGCAGTGCCATTGAGTCCAGATGAAGTAACTATTAAGAGACATGCTATATTATATCATCAATCCCAAAAAGACAGAGTGATGTTTCAAGGAAACGATTCTAGAGAATTTTGGGTAAGAGCCGAAGAACGTAATAAGAATACAGCAAAGCTATACGATGACTTAGGTCTTGCTGAATATGAAGCGATTGAAGCTTTTAAGCGTTTTTCTTATTAACATCCAGATTTCGATTAATAAAATATTAATTTCCAAGTAGGATTATAATCCTGCAAGATTTTGTACCACAGACCTAACAAATTTTTAAAATCTGTTAGGTTTAATCTTGCAAACAAATAGGGTCAAAAAAAACCTTGTAAGACAATAAATGAGGATTAATTATTTCGTATTTTTAAAAAAACAATAGCATCAATTAAATGTCCGACTCACTACAATTACAACAACTATCCGATTCATTAGAAGGAACTCTTTTTTATGATGAGCTTCATAAAAAATTATATGCTACTGATGCTTCTGCTTATAGAATAATGCCAGTAGCAGTGGCAGTTCCAAAGACAGAAGAAGATATTGTTAAAATTATTCGCTTTGCATCAAAAAATAAAATTTCAATAACACCAAGAACAGCAGGAACTTCTTTGGCCGGACAAACGGTGGGTAACGGAATAATTGTAGATGTTTCTAAGCATTTTACCAAAATTGTAGCATTTGATCCTATAAAAAAAACGGTAACTGTTCAACCTGGAGTAATTCGAGATGAACTGAATTTGTATTTAAAACCACATGGTTTATTTTTTGGCCCCAATACATCGACAACAAATCGATGCATGATTGGAGGAATGGTAGGAAATAATTCATCAGGAACAACATCTATACGATATGGAGTTACTCGAGATAAAATAGTCGAGATAAAGGCTATTTTAAGTGATGGCAGTACTGTAGTATTCAAAGAAATATCTTCAGCAGAATTTATAGAGAAGACAAAAGGTGATTCGCTTGAAAATAAAATTTACAAAGCAATTTATGAAGAACTTTCGAATAAAGAAAATCAGGAAGAGATTGTAAAAGAATTTCCAAAGCCAGAAATTCACCGAAGAAATACAGGCTATGCGATTGATTTATTATTAAAATCGGAGCTCTTCTCAGGGACAGAAAACACAATAAATTTAGGGAAGTTACTTTGTGGAAGTGAAGGAACTTTGGCATTTACCACAGAAATTACACTTAAAGTAGATGATTTGCCACCAACAAATAATGTTATGGTTGTGGCACATTTTCATACTATTCAAGAAAGTTTAGAAGCTGTAGTTACTGCTATGAAGCATCATTTGTACACCTGTGAAATGATGGATGATACGATATTAGATTGTACCAAAACAAATAGAGAACAAGCAAAAAACAGGTTTTTTATTTAGGAGAACCTAAGGCAGTTATCATGCTCGAAGTAGGATCGCATCATAGTATGGAAGATGCCGAATTACAGGCAGATGCCTTGATAAAAGATCTTGAGGAAAATAATTTTGGGTACGCTTTGCCTAAAATTTATGGAGCCGATATTGATAAAATAAATGAATTACGAAAAGCAGGACTTGGACTTTTAGGAAGTATTGTAGGTGATGATAAAGCAGCCGACTCTATTGAAGATACAGCAGTAGAACTAAGTGATTTACCTAATTATATTGCTGATTTCTCTGCCATGATGGAAAGTCATGGACAAAGTGCTATTTATTATGCACATGCAGGAGCAGGAGAAATTCATTTACGTCCAGTTTTAAATTTAAAAACAAAAGAAGGATTACACCAATTTAGAAACATTGCTACCGAAGTAGCTATTTTGGTAAAAACATATAGGTTCATTGAGTGAAGAGCATGGAGACGGAATAGTTCGTGGAGAGTTTTTACCTTTTATGATAGGAGAAAAAAACTATGAATTATTAAAACGAATCAAAAGCGCTTTTGATCCAGATACAATTTTGAATGTTGGAAAAATTGTGAACGCTTTCAAGATGGATGAAAACCTTCGTGTAGAAGCGGGTAGAGTAGAGCCAGATATAAAAACAATTCAGGATTTCTCGGATAGCATGGGGATTTTGCGTGCTGCCGAAAAATGCAATGGTTCAGGTGATTGTAGAAAATTACCTTCAGCGGGAGGAACTTTATGTCCGATTAACCGAGCTACTAGAAATGAAAAAGATACTACTCGTGCCAGAGCCAATGCCCTGAGAGAATATTTAACCCATTCAGAGAAAGACAATAAATTCGACCACGAAGAATTATATAAAGTATTTGAGCTGTGCGTGAGCTGTAAAGCATGTGCAAGTGAGTGTCCTAGTAATGTAGATGTAGCTACTTTAAAATCGGAGTTTTTTATACCAATATCAAAAAGCAAATGGATTTTCTGTTCGAAATAAAATATTTGCTTTCAATTCAAAACTTAATAAACTCGGGAGTATAGCACCGTCTATGACTAATTTTGTAGCTAATCTAGCTTTGGTTAAAAAAAGTATGGGAATTGCATCCCAAAGACAGGTTCCATTATTAGCACCAACGACTTTTAGAAAGTGGTACAAAAAATAAAAAAATAGCAGGAAGCAATTCTTTTACAAATGGAAAAGTTTATCTTTTTTGTGATGAGTTTACCAATTATTATGATGTTTCAGTTGGGATAGATGCCTATGAATTATTGACAGGATTAGGTTACGAAGTGATTGTAATAGATCATGAAGAAAGTGGAAGAGCTTTTATATCAAAAGGATTCTTGGAAGAAGCACAAGATATAGCCAATAAAAACGTGGGTATCTTCAAGGATTTAATTTCAGAAAACATACCGTTAATAGGAATTGAACCCTCTGCAATATTAACTTTTAGAGACGAATACATTCGATTGGCAAAAGACAAAGAAAGTGCTGAAAAATTATCGAAAAATACATTTACTATCGAAGAGTTCTTTAAGAGAGAAATCGCAACAGGAAAAATCCATTCTGGACAATTTTCGGATGTAGAGAAAACAATTAAAATTCACGGACATTGTCACCAAAAATCATTGAGTACTGTTGAAGCTTCATTTGCAATGCTAAACGTACCTAAAAATAGTTCAGTTACCATTTATAATTCAGGTTGTTGTGGTATGGCAGGTTCCTTTGGATATGAAAAAGAGCATTACGAAATCAGTATGCAAATGGGTGAAGATACTTTGTTCCCAAAGATACGTTCAACCGAAGTAACAACAGCAATTGCAGCTGCAGGACGAGTTGCCGCCATCAGATTTTTGACGGAACCAATAGAAAAGCAATGCATCCAGTGACGATTTTGAGGGATTGTTTGAAATAAATTTCTCGAATATAAATTTTATATTTTTTTGACAAAATGTATCAGAAATAAAAAATCTCATACATTTTGAAGAAAAGTTATTGCCTCTTTTTAACCAAAAGAAACTATAATTCTATGAAAAAAACAATCTATATAGCCCTCTTAGTTTTCGTGTTTTTTTCTGCGAAAGCAGCCAAAATTGACACTATACAAGTGTTTAGTACTTCGATGAATAAAAACATAAAGACGTGTGTAATACTTCCTGATAATTATAAAAAAAACAAGAAGAAATTACCAGTAGTCTATCTGCTTCATGGGTATAGCGGAAATTATGCAACTTGGGTAAAAAGCTTTAAAGAGGTTGGGCAACAGGTCGATAAATATGGTTTTATAGTAATAGGTGTTGATGGGAATTATTCAAGCTGGTATTTTGATAGTCCGATTGATTCAACTTTTAAATATGAAACTTATGTCATTGATGAGCTAGTTCCTTTTATTGATAAAAATTACAAAACAATCGCAAGCCGTGAAGGCCGTGCCATATCAGGTCTTAGTATGGGCGGACATGGAGCATTGTATCTTTCGTTTAAGCATCAAGAAGTATTTGGAGCAGCTGGAAGTATGAGCGGAGGAGTAGACTTTCGTCCATTTCCTGAAAAGTGGGATATAAAAAAACGATTGGGTTCTATAACAGAATTTCCTGAAAATTGGGAAAAGAACACAGTGGTGAATATGCTGGAATTAGTAGAAAGTAATCAGCTAAATCTTATTATTGATTGTGGTGTTGATGATTTTTTTATTGACGTAAACAGAGAACTTCATACAAAGATGCTCAGTCTAAAAATAAATCATGATTATATAGAACGTCCAGGGAAACATAATATCGAATATTGGGAAAACTCCTTAAAATTTCAATTACTGTTTTTTAATAATTTTTTCAAAGATAAAATGTAATAAGAGATTGTGTGCTGCGATTTACAATAAAGCAATACATATAAATTGGTTTGGTTACCTATCCTAACAGGTTTTTAAAACCTGTTAGGAATTTTCTAAACTAATCTCAATAGAAAATTAAATATTTTTTTTCGCCACAAGTTCATGAATTTGTACGAATTGAATCTGCCAGATCTGCGAGAGAAAAATACAAGATGTATCGTAGAGACACACCACAATGCGTCTAACACAATAATAACACACAACAATTGCTTATGAAACATTCACTTTCCATAATATTATTATTTTTTATAATTGCATCAGGGTTTTCTCAGAAGATAGAAAAATCAGGAAATATTAAGTTTGTACAGCTTACAGATTTGCATGTTTCAGTAGGGAACGAAAATGATTTTTTACTACAAAATATTATAAAAGAAATTAATAATTCGGATAATGAATTTGTTGTAGTAACGGGGGATTTAACAAATCGTGGTGCAGATGATGAACTAAAACAAGTACATTCTATTTTGGGCAATTTAAAAATTCCGTATTATGTAATTTCTGGAAATCATGAAACAAATTGGAGCGAAAGTGCTGGTTTGACCTATAAAAAAATATGGGGCGACGATCGATTTGTTTTCTCAAAAGGAGATTACCTTTTTATAGGATTTCCGTGTGGACCATATATGAAAATGGGAGATGGTTTTGTAAAACATGAAGATGTTCTTTGGTTAGATAAAACACTAAAAGACAGTCTTAAAAATAGCAATAAAAAAGTTCTGAATTTCGCTCATTATCCACTAGATAATAGTGTTAGTAATTATAAAGAAGTTCTTTCAGTTTTAGAAAAACACCCAACAGTTGCAAGTTTTTGTGGTCATGGACATACCTTAAAAAAATATGATTTTTCAGGATTGAGTGGTATTATGGGAGCATCTATTACTTCTCGCGATGGTAAAACAAGAAGTTATAACGAGGTAATCATCAATAGCGATAGTATTAGTATTTATCAGAAAGAGATAGCAAAACAAGGTATTTTTAAGTTTTCAGTTCCCACTAAACCTTCAAAAATTGAAATTCCAAAAGATAATTTAGAAACTAATTTCTCTCCATTCATAAAAGATATTGCATCAGTTTATAGTGTTCCATGTTTTGATAAAAAAAGCCTTTATTTTACTAATTCTATTGGTGAGATACAATCGATTAATTTGAAAAATAAAGTGCTGAATTGGAAAACAGAAACAGGAAACGCGATCTATTTCTTACCAATTATTGTAAAGAATATTCTTGTTATCGGTACGATAGAAGGAAACCTTTTAGGATTTGATGCAGCGTCTGGTAAACAAAAATGGAACATACCAGTTGGCGGAGTATTGGTAGGTTCACCAATTGCCGAAAGCAATAAAATTTATACAGCAAGTTCAACATCTTTTATTTGCATAGATGCTGTTAGTGGTAAGGTAATCTGGAAGAATAACTTGCCACAATCGTATTCGCAAGGAACTCCTTTAATACAAGATGATAAAATTATTTTTGGAGCATGGGATACTAATCTTTATTGTCTAAATAAAATTACAGGAGAACTTATTTGGAAATGGAATAATGGAAATGAAAAGCAAGTTTTGTATTCAGCAGGAAACGTAAATGTAGTCTCATCAAAAAATAGACTTTATTTTGTGACACCCGAACGATTCTTAACAATTCTAGAACTGCAAACAGGCAAAACACTTTTGAGAACCTCCAAATGGAAAGTTAGAGAATCGATGGGGAAAAGTCAAGATGGAAAGTGGTTTTATGGAAAAACAATGAATGGGGAACTTTTGAAATTGCCCCTTAATGATAATTTAGAATTAACCGAAGAAAATTTGATTAATCAAAGTAAAGTTTTGGACTTAAAGCTTGGATACGAGCACAATCCTGCACCAATATTTGAAAATAACAATAAGATATACATAGGAAGCCGAAAGGGAGAAGTTGTTATTGTAGATGCGGGGAAATTTGAGATTCTAAAACAAATTAATTTAGGAAGCTCCAGCATAAATGGATTTTCAATTGATGATCAAGGAAGAGTATGGACATCACTCATAGAAGGCAGTATATATTTGCTGGAATAAGTGGTTGGTGCGCTTTTCTGCCACAGATTAAAGAATTAAACAGATTAAAAACTTAGTGAACCTTGCGTAAAAGCCTTGCGTCCTTTGCGGTTAAATTACCTGTAAAACATATTAACTAACCAAAAATAGAATTTATGAAAAACTTAAAAATTTTAATTCTAGTATTGCTGATTCAAGCCAATCTTTTTGGACAACAACCAGCAAAAAGAGAAATGCGGGCCGCTTGGATATCTACCGTTGATAATATAGATTGGCCATCAAAACCAGGGCTTTCAGATAAAGAAATGAAAGCAGAAATGATAACGCTTTTGGATAATTTACGATCTTATAATTTGAATACTGTAATTTTTCAAATTCGTCCTACGGCAGATGCTTATTACAAATCGACCAAGGAGCCGGCGTCACATTGGATAACTGGAACGCAAGGAGTTGCACCTGGTTTTGATCCCTTGCAGTTAATGATAGATGAAGCAGGAAAAAGAGGGATGAGTGTTCACGTTTGGCTAAATCCATATCGTGTACAGAAAGACACAACCAAAGATGTACTTGCAAAAACACATTTGTATTTTAAGAAACCAGAGTTATTCCTTACTTACGGAAAAACTAGATATTTTAATCCCGGTTACAAAGAAACCAGAGATTTTGTAGCTTCAGTAGTGGGCGAAATAGTTCGGAATTATGATATTCAGGCGATACATATGGATGATTATTTTTATCCATATAAAATTGCTGGACAAGAATTTCCTGATCAAGTTGCATTTGCCAAAGAACCTAGACAATTTAAAGACAAAGACGATTGGAGAAGAGACAATGTCGATTTAATAATCAAGCAAATAAGAGATACAATAATTGCAAATAAACCAGAGGTCGAATTCGGAATTTCACCTTTTGGAGTATGGCGAAATATAGCAAGAGATTCACAAGGATCAAATACTATGGCAGGAGCAACAAATTATGATGATTTGTATGCTAATATCTTAAAATGGCAAAAAGAAAATTGGATTGACTATGTAACACCTCAACTATATTGGCATATTGGTTTTGATAGAGCAAATTTTGAAGTTTTAGCAAAATGGTGGGCAGAACACAAATATGGAGCAAATGTTTATATCGGTCATGGAGTTTATAAGTCTCAAAAACAGCAAATGAAGTAGAATGGAGAAATTCAGATCAGATTGTAAAGCAAATAGAAATGGTTCGTTCTTTGCCTTTACTAGATGGCTCAATGTATTTTACAGCAAATAATTTTCTGAAAAAAGGAGATACCCTTAGAAAACCTATTATCGAAAAACAATATAAATATATCGCCTTAACACCCGAAGCAAATAGAATTACAAGAATAAGACCAGAACCGCCAATAAGTACTTCCATTACTCAAAAAGGAGAAAAAGGACAGCTTAATTGGAAGGCAGGATTAAACAATAAAAAATTTGTGATTTATAGATTTCCTAAAGGGAAAATAACTGATTTCTCTAATCCAGAGAATATTTATTACGTAACCACAGCAACAAAATTAGAAATACCAAATGCTAATTTTGAAAACTATATCTATGCTATTACCGCTTTGAGTACCACACAAACGGAAAGCATTCCAATACAATTTTAACAAAACAAAAAACCAGAAAAGATGAAAAAAAACATGCTACTAATTGCAGTTTTCTTGAGCTCCTTGAATGTATTACAAGCTCAGAAACTGGATATAATTCCGCAGCCAGTAAAAATAGAACAGAAAGAAGGAACATTTATAATTCCATCATCGGTACAAATTGTTGTAGATAAAAAAATACAAAGAGTGCACATTATATAGAAGGCAATTTTTTTGCAACTACAGGAATTAAACCGATTGTTTCTATTGGGAAAGGTAATAAAAGAGACGGAATATCATTTTTAGTAGATGAAAAAATAAATCTTCCTAATGACGGTTATGAATTGAATGTAACTAAAAAAGGAGTTCTTATAAAAGGAAAATCCACAAATGGAGTCTTAAATGGTCTTCAAACCTTATTGCAGATTTGTTCAGCCAAAGAGGTGAAAAAAGGAACAATACCATTTGTAAAAATAGAAGATTATCCTCGTTTTGAATGGCGCGGAATGATGCTTGACGTATCAAGACAGTTTTTTGATAAGGAAACAGTTAAGAACTACATTGACTGGTTGGCAGCACACAAGATGAATATTTTTCATTGGCATCTTACTGATGATAATGGTTGGAGAGCCGAAATTAAATCAATGCCAGATTTAACTTCAAAAGGAGCTTGGAGAGGACCAGGCGAAGTATTGTTACCATCCTATGGTTCAGGAAACAAACGTTATGGCGGTTATTATACCCAAGCCGATATGAAAGAAGTTGTGGCTTATGCAGCAGCTCGTGGAATCTCAATTATGCCAGAAATCGAAATCCCCGGACATTCACGTGCAGTAACAGCAGCATATCCAGAAATAGGATGTGTTACAACTCAGGAAACAAAAAGTGTTCAAGGAGAAGTAAAAAATGTATGGTGTGTAGGACGTGAAGAAAACTATCAAATTTTAGATTCTATTATTAGAGAGGTCTCAGAAATGTTTCCTTTTGATTATATTCATGTTGCAGGAGATGAGGTAAATAGAGCCAATTGGGAACATTGCCCAAAATGCCAGGCTTTGATGGCGAAAGAAGGATTTACAGATAGTTTTCAGCTTCAGAATTATTTCTTTAGAAGAGTTCAAACCATTGTCGATAAATATCATAAAAAAACAAATGGCTGGAATGAAATTTTAAAAGGCGGAGAAATAAATCCAAATACTTTAATTAGTGCTTGGCAAGGAATAAACTACGGAATTGAATCGGCTAAAAGAGGTTATGAAACCATTATGATGCCGGGACAATATACTTATTTTGATATGGCACAGTCCGAAAACGAGCGAGGTCATCGCTGGGCTGCAATAACAGACACAAAAAGAGCTTATTCATTCGAGCCAATACCAGATAGTGATTTAACGCCTGATCAGCAAAAATTGATAAAAGGAGTACAAGGAGCTTTGTGGAGTGAATATCTTGATCGCCCAACACGATTTGTAGAATACCAAAGTTACCCAAGAATTAGTGCGTTGTCAGAAATTGGATGGTCTAAAAAAGAAGATAAAAATTGGGATAATTTTTACGGAAGATTAACCAACAGCCATTTACAACGATTGGCTAATATGGGAATTGCTTTTAGAGATTTCCCCCCAACTGCTATTTATAAAAGTGGAATTATTACTGTAACACCACCTTATGAAGGAGCAGTTGTACGATATGATGCGCAAGGAAATGAACCAACAAGACAATCTCCTTTATATACAAATCCAATTCAGACAAAAGATTATGAGCAATATCAATTCCGTACTTTTTTTAATGAAGATTCAGCAAGTCCATCAGTAAAAGTAGAGAAGCTGCCAGTCGCAAATTGGAATACGTCAAAAGTGGAAACTTTAACTATTTCTGAGGATATTTCAGAGCATGTTGATAAAAGTGGGATTTGGTACCTAACTTTTAATCCAATAGCTGATGGAAGAACAAGTGGGATAGTAAAATCAGTTTCACTTTTTGAAAATGATAAATTAATACAAACTTATCCAGAGGAAAAAACGTTGAAGTCCAAACCTCGTTTGCGATTTGCGATAGAAAATTATAATGATAAAAATAAGTATCGTTTAGATTTTACTGTTGAAAATAAAGAAGCAAAAGAATCTGATGCGAAAGTAAATTTCAATTGTTCGCCTTATATGGAACCAGAGGTAAAAGTGACCTCATCAATGGTCGAAAATCCAAAATTTCCATTCTCACGACTAGAAGATTATAATATAGAAACCTATTTGCGTACCGATACTCCATGTGTAAATGGAGACTGGATTCTATACACTTTTACCAATCCTGTTGTTTCTTCAAAAATTGATGTATTGACAGGAATTCCGCATCATCCAAGATTCATTGTTAATGATGGTTATGTAGAATATTCATATAATGGAGTTGATTTTGAAAAAGGAGATAGTTTTGATTATGGAAATGCCTCAATCTACCCTAAAAAGCCAGTTAAAGCAGTTAAAATTATGATTACAGGGACAAATAACGAGCCAATTATGGCTGGGCAGGAATTAAGAATTAACCCTTAAAAGAATGAAAAAAATAGGAGTCAGAATCGTACTTGTTTTCCTGATTCTTTTAGGGATTAGTTGCCATTCCAACTAAAACTCTAGTTTTCGATACAAAACAAAATCAAATTTCATATTCTTGATGGTAAATAATGCGCTCGAAAAAGAATTTTCCGGGAGCACAAATTGTTGTGGGGAGTAAAGACTCTGTTTTTATTTGAAAAATTATGGTTATCATGATTATTCGTATAAAGAATTAGTTAAAACAGACGATGTGTACGATCTGGCTTCTATGTCTAAAGTTTTGGGAGCAACACTTGTAGCAATGCATCTGGTTGGAAGAAGATAAAATAAATTTAGAAGATAAATTGGGCGAAGTGTCTTGGCGTGTACAAAAACACAGCCATTCCATTTAACCCTTTTTGAATTATTAACACATATCATGGACTAAAATCCAGGTATTACTTTTTTATCAAAGCTTACTTTCTACTTAGATGATTACTGTTATTAGTAGTCAGAAAATCAGATAATTATCCTGATTTGTTTGATAATATGTATGTAAACAAGAATATAGTTTATGATACAAAATACCTTTTTTTCGAACCAAAAGACAATTATGTGCAAGTCTATAAAAATATATGGTTGAATCCTGAATTTTATAAAACCGTATATGAGAAAATAGCTGTAGCCAATACAAATCCTCGAGGTAAGTATTTATATAGCGATTTAAACTTGATTCTTGTACAGCAAATGATGGAAACAAAGACAGGATTAAAACTCGATCAACTGGCAAAAGCAATTTATGATGAATTAGGTATTTCAAAAATTGGATATAATCCTTTAAAATGGACTTCAGAACAAAATGTGATACCAACAGAAATTGACAATTTTTTTAGAAAAGATACGATTAAAGGGTATGTGCATGATGAAGCAGCTGCCATTTTAGGAGGGATTTCTGGAAATGCAGGATTATTTGCCAATGCACAATCTATTTCGGTAATATGCCAAATGTTGCTTAATAAAGGAAAGTATCAGGGAAAGCAAATTTTAAAAGCAAAGGTAGTTGCCACGTTTACAAAATCACCTCTTGTTAAAAAGGGAATTTATCGCGGACTTGGTTTTGATAAAAGAAAACCAGATGAGTTTTATGAGAAAGAATAATTTTGGGCATACAGGATTTACAGGAACGTTTTTCTTTTTAAATCCCAATAATAATAGGTTTTTGATTATCCTTACCAATCGCGTAAATCCTACCAGAACCAATAGATTAATGTATAAAGATGATTTTAGCTCGAAGATCTGGAAACAAATAAATAATTAAGAAAGATTAGCCACAGATTAAAAGATTTCTATTTTGTTGACGCTACGTTTTCACGCAGATTTTACAGATTTAAGCAAATCATCACAGATTATAAAAATTAAATTAAATCTGCGAGAGGCAATTTATTATAATGTAAATCTCCAAAATCTGCAGAATCTGTGAGAGGCAAAAATTAGTGATAAAAAAATAAACTCTATGAAAAAACTAACCATAATATGCGTACTAATTACAACTGTTTCTTTAGCTCAAAAAATAAAGACAGGAGCAGAAAATTATACTGAATATTTGCCTTTACTGAAAGGGAAGACTATTGGAATTGTAACCAATCAAACAGGAATTATTGACAAGAAAACTCATCTTGTTGATTTTTTGGTTGAGAAAAAAGTAAAGATAAAAACCATTTTTGCACCAGAGCACGGCTTTCGAGGTACTGCCGATGCGGGCGAACATGTATCTGATGAAATCGATTCAAAAACAGGTTTGTCGATTGTTTCCCTTTACGGGAAAAACAACAAACCAAGTCAAGAACAATTAAAAGGAATTGATGTCATGATTTTTGATTTACAAGATGTGGGGACAAGGTTATACACGTACGTTTCTACAATGCACAGAATAATGGAAGCATGTGCAGAGAATAATGTCCCGTTGATAGTAATGGATCGTCCAAATCCAAATATTGGTATTGTAGATGGTCCAGTTTTGGATATTGCTTTTAAAAGTGGGATTGGGATGCATCCAACACCTTTGCTTCACGGAATGACTCTGGGTGAAGAAGCCAAAATGATTAATGGAGAAAAATGGTTAAAAGATGGGATTCAGTGTAAACTTACAGTTATTCCGTGCTTAAATTATGACAGAAGTATGAGTTATAGTTTGCCTGTACGACCTTCTCCAAACTTGCCTAATGACCAATCGATTAATTTATATGTTAGTTTGTGTCTTTTTGAAGGAACTAATGTGAGTATGGGACGCGGAACCGAAAAGCAATTTCAGATTTATGGATCTCCATACTTGCCCAAAAGTGACTTTGCATTTACTCCCAAGCCTAATTTTGGGGATAAAGATCCTTTATATAATGGAGTAGAGTGTAATGGAGAGGATTTATCGGCAATACCTAAAATAGATAAACTAGAAATCAAATGGTTGATTAAAGCATACCAAACAACATCGGATAAATCTAAATTTTTTGATAAAAGAAAGTTCTCAATACGAGCAGGAAATGAAAAATTACAACAGCAGATAGAAGCAGGAACCTCCGAAGAAGAGATAAGAAATAGTTGGAAAGAAGGTTTACAAGCCTTTAAAAAAATGAGAAAGCAGTACTTAATTTATAAATAAAAATAATAAAGCCTATAAAAAATGTTTTTTAGTTTTTAATTTTTTGTTGGTAAATAAATACCGCCTCTAACCATGAGGCGGTATTTTGCTTTTAATCAAATCTTATTTATCTATTCGGATAAAATTTCCTTCAAGATCAAATACAAGTTCCAAATTATTAGAAAGTTCTATTTCGATATGAGTTTTTCGTTATCAATAGCTGTTACAGATTGATTAGGATAATTTTCCTTTATATAAGTATTAATTTTTTCAGGAATTAATTCAACAGGAATTGCTTGGTTATTTCCATCGATATCAACCCAATTTCCGTTTATATCAAAATCAATTTCAAAATTATTACTCAATAAAACATCATATACAGAACCATCAGAATCAGGAATGTTTTGTTTTTTTATTAGTTTATAAGTAGCAGTAGGAAAATATGAGGAAACAAATGTTGTTGCTGGTTGAGGTAAGTCCTTAGCACTAATAATAGTTTCATAGTCATTATCATCATCATCACTATTACAAGATGTTGCCGAAAATAAAAGCGTTAAAGCAATAAAGCCTGATAAGATTATTTTTTTCATGATTAAAGTATTAAATTATTGATTCTTAATTATCGATTCTTATAAAATTGCCTTTAGAGTTAAATTCCAACTCTAAACCGTTGCTTAAGTTTACTTCGTAACCCCAAGTACCTTTGTCAATTTTAGTTATTGCTGTATTAGCAAAATGGGTGTTTATGTAAGATACAATTTTTTTCGGAATTAGAGTTATAGGAATTGGTTGGTTATTACCATCTACTTCTTCCCAATTTCCTTTTCCATCAAATTCAACTTCTAGATTATTTGCAAACTGAACTTTGTAGTCTTTAGAGAACATTTCTTTATCCTCAATTATATAAGTAGGTTCTTGTCCTGCAAAATGGGTTTTTAAAAAAGTTTGAGCATTTACTGGTAATGCGGCTTTAGTAATTACAGTTTTTTGAGCATTTACAGAAAGTCCAAACGCTAATCCTGCTATTAGGCATACAGCCAAATTTAATTTAGTTTTCATAATTATTTATTTTTAATTCTAATACAAGTGTATAACCAGAATTTGGAAACAATTAGGAAAATAAATAAAAGACTACTTTTTTGGAAAATTAATTTTGAATTGATGATTTCCAGTAAATAAATATTCGATAGTAATTGAGTAATTATTTATAATAGATTTTACGATAGACAAGCCTAAACCAGTCGATTCATTTGTTGTGGTATGGCGATAAAATCTTCCAAAAATTGCTTCGGAATTCAATGGAGCATTATTCCCGCTGTTTAAAATTATAATTTCATTCTTATTTATTGTAAAATTTACAAAGCCATCTGGGTGATTATGTATCAAAGCATTTTTTAATAAATTACTAATTAATGCAATGGCTAATCCTTTGTTCATTATAAAGAATAAAGTATCATTCTCGGTTACGTTTATTTTTACTTTTTTGAATTCTGCCAAGTCTGAATAATCTTCTGTCAATACTAAGATAAGTTTGTTAAAGTTGACATTTTCTTCTTCCGAAAATTGTTGATTTTCTATTTTAGATAACATCAATAACGATTTATTCAATCTTGTCAAGCGAGTTAAGGTATCGGTTATTTTGCCTATTTCCATCATTTGTTCATCAGGAAGAACAGTATTTTCAGCAAATAATTCGAGTTTGTTAATGCTAATTGCTAGTGGTGTTTGTAGTTCATGAGAAGCATTCTCTATAAATTGTTTCTGACTTGAGTAAATTGTTTCATTACGATTAAGCATTTTTTCTACTTCTTTTGCTAAAATATTGAATTCATCGATAGGAGAATGTATAGGTTTTAATCGGCTGCCAGTTCCTAATTTAATTTCTTTAAGATTATCTAAAATGATATGAAATGATTTCCATATTTTTTTTAGTAACAAATGGTTTACTGCCAATATACTAATTACAAGCATAACATATAGACCAATTAAAGCAAGGAGTAAATCTTCCAGCAATTCATCCTCTTCAACAATAGATGCTTTTATAATCAGTTCATGAGGATTGCCTTTATCATCATTAAATATAGTTTTTAATGTCCTGATAGGTTCGTTATCATTATCATATTCCATGAATTCCTTAGAAGTAGAAAATTCATCTTTTCGAGAATAATTACCTTTTGGAAGTGGTTTTATCGTAAACTTGTTGATGCCAAATTCTGGAGAATTTAATAGTTTTTTGTCGGCAAAAGCATGACGGATAATAATGATTTTAGAATTCTTTAGATCATCATCGATATTGTCATGTACTTCATCTAAAATTAGCATATAAAAAATCCCAGCCCAAATAGGGATTACAACAAGAAGCGTAAGTGCCAGATAGCGAATAGTATAGTTTTGTAATTTCATTAATTCATTTTATATCCAATTCCGTAAACAGCCTGAATATCAATTTCAGCATCACTGTCTTTAAGTTTCTTTCTCAAATTTTTAATTTGAGAATACACAAAATCTAAATTGTCAGCCTGATCTGTATGGTCGCCCCAAACATATTCGGCTATTGCAGTCTTATTAATCAATCGATTTGGGTTTATTATAAAATAGTAAAGTAAATCAAACTCTTTTCTATTTAAGATTAGTTCTTTATTATCTATAACTACGGTTCGTTGTTCAGGGCAAAGAGTTACATTTTTCCAAACAATTAAATTGTCTCCATTATGATTGTTTCTACGTAATGCCGATTTAATTCGGGCATGTAGTTCTGATAAATGAAAAGGCTTACTTAAATAATCATCGGCGCCTAAATCCAATCCTTTTACCTTATCATCTACAGCATCTTTTGCCGAAATAATGATAACAGCACTTTGCTTTTTCTGCTTTTTTATTTCTCTTAGCAAGTCTAAGCCATTTCCATTAGGAAGCATAATATCTATTAGTATGCAATCATAATCATATGCGCCTAATTTGTCTAGCCCAGAAATGTAATCATGTGCTGTTTCTACAATATATTTTTCTTTTTCAAGTGATTGTTGGACCACTTCACGTAAACCAGCCTCATCTTCTATTATTAAAATTTTCATGTCCTGTCTGTTTTATGTAATTCAAAAGTATGAATACCAACCAAAATAAAACTCGATTTCTGGAAACATTTGGGAATAAATAGATTTGTTAACTTTCTTTTCTGAAATAATGTAAGTTATAAATAGTACTGGTTTAAAATTTTATAAAAGAATAAATAAGATTAATTAATACCTACGTCGACTTGATATTTATGTAAAAAACCATGTTTATTGTCTTTTAGCAGTTTTTTTACAGATTCGGGAGTTTTGTAAATGGTTTTGACATCTTTAGTGTCTAATTCTATATTGTATATCGAATTTGAAAATTCATCAATTATAGGATCAGACCAAACTCCAGCTCCAAAAGATATTTTTACAGTATTTTTTTGTTTTAGATTGAAGACAATAGAATCTCCATTTGATTTGCTTTTTAGAATATTGGAAGTGTAATTTTCGACTTCTGGATTCAAATGGATTTTTACTTTAACATCTGAACTAGTCTTATTCATAAAGGTAATGTTTCTTACTGGGTCACAACTTGTTAAAAGAAAGCAAAAAAAGAATAGAATTAGTGATTTAATCATGATACATATTTTAGGTGCTAAAATACTCGTAAAATGAAAATAAAACAGATTCAATGAATTTTAAAAGTATAATGATAAGCCATTTATTAATAAGAAACAGAATCAGTTTATTATATCTCTATGTGGCTTATTTAAAGAATAATATTTTTAGATTTTGGAGAATAAGTTTTATGAGTTAAAGAATAATTGTACCAATGATTGCTATATATAATTTCTATATATTGATAAAATCCTGTTTATAGGTTTTTAAATAATAAGAGTCAATAATTTCCGTTTTAAAGCATAATGAAAACATATTTTTACTTTTTACTCCTTTTTATTCTTCCTTTTTTTTGCAATGCGCAAATTGATACTATTTACATTAAACCTTTTGAGAATAAGCTTTCGCTAAGAACATATCTGTCTATGAAGTTTATTTCAATGGAACAGGAAATAGATGGGGATATTAAAAAGTTCATGCCAAATACGCCTATGAATTTAGGTTTTGGAGTTTCCCTAAACAATACTATAATCAATTTGAGTTATGGATATGGTATGAATTTTATGAAAGATAAAGAAAAGGGAAAGACTAAAGCATTAGATTTTCAAATCCATAATTATGGACGAAAGTTTATAATAGACCTTTTTGTTCAAAAGTATCATGGATTTTATACTGCAGATGATAATGATAAAAATATAGAATTATATCCAGATTTAAAAATTCAACGATATGGGGCTTTTGGGCAGTATGTTTTTAATAATAAAAAATTCTCTTATAAAGCAGCCTTTAATCAAAATGAAAGACAATTAAAATCTGCGGGAAGTTTTTTGTTAGGAGGAGGTGTTTATTTTACAAAAATAGATTCGGATAGTTCTTTTGTGCATAAGACTAAGAATTCTTTACACAATTTTCAGTTTGGCGTAAGTGGGGGCTATGCTTATACCTGGGCAATTAATGAAAAATGGTTTACAAGTGGTTCAGCAACAATGGGAGCTAACTTTGGTACTGAAAGAATAAATGATTTTGCTAAGAAAAAGATAGAAATATACCCCACATTCTTTCCAAGAGTGGCAATAGGCTATAACAAAGAAAAATGGTCGCTAGGGTTATCCTATGTTAATAATCTTATTTTTTCTTCATTTTCAGATAATAACAATAGTAACATAGGGGTGTCTTCTGGAAATTTCCAAATTGCTTATATATGGAGGCTTGATTCTAATCCTTTTTGGGGCAGTAAAAAAGTAAAGTAAGCAACGCCTTATTTGGCTTTAATGAGATATTTTGCTACAGCTTCATAGGCAGGTAGTGAATAGGGATCATTTGCTGAATTACTTGCTACTGGATTTGATGCAAAACGTACAATGACCATATCTGCTTTTGGATCAATATAAATAAGCTGTCCATGTACTCCACGAGCACAAAAAGCACCATTGGCATTATTGGTAATCCACCACATATTTCTATAGCTCCATCCTTTTAGAAGAGTATAGTTTGCTTTAGCAAATGCTTTTTTATTCCCTCCTTTTTTTATGTCATCAATTGCTGATTTTGGAATAATTTGTTCATCGCCAGCTTTTCCGTTATTTAAGATTAATTGACCAAAACGTGCCATATCTCTTAATCCTAAATTATAACCACCGCCTGCAAAAGGAGTTCCTATGGCATCTACTGAATAATAACCATCTTGATCTGTTCCTAGTTTTTTCCATATTTTTTCAGATAATACCTCGGCAATAGTCTTCCCTGCAACTCTGGCGATAATCCAGCCTAAAACATCAGAATTGACTGTTTTATAACCAAAGGCTTCTCCATGAGTTCCTTTTTTCTTTACCGTAGGGAGATATTCATAATATGTTTTTGGGCCATCATAATTTTTAGGTTTTGGCAGCGGGTTACCTGCTGCTGAAAATTTCCATATTTCGGCATTAGGATCAGCATAGTCTTCACTGAATTGTAAAGCAGTGGTCATATCCATTACTTGCCTCACTGTGGCATCTCCAAATGCTGAATTTTGAAGCTCAGGGATGTACTCAGAGACAAGCTTGGTAGGATCTATGAGCCCTTCGTGTGCTAATAAAATTCCAAGAGTACCAGTAAAAGATTTTGTAACCGACATAGCTGCATGTTGACCATCAACAGTCAATGCGCCTAAATATTTTTCATATACAATTTTCCCATGATGCATAATGATTACTCCATCGGCGTAAACTTTTTGCAACGATTCTTCCCAAGTAATTGATTTTTTTTCGCCTAATGGGGTGAATTTAATTTTATCAATATCATTATTGCTATTTGTTTCTAAAGGGGTTGAAGAGCCCAAACCACGAGAGACATTTATAGTTGGCATGAATTGACGCATATGTGCTACACTCCATCTTAATGCAGGGAATTGAAAGAAACTTCCATCATCAAAGCGAAGAATACGGTCTGCAGGTGGTGGTGAACCCACCATCCAGCCCATCTTGATTGGGTCACTTTGTTCGGCATCTAAATATTTAGTTTTTTCTTGAGCGTTACCAATGTTGCTCACTATAAATACTAAACAGATAAATAAAATACTCGAATTAAAATAAGTTTGTTTCATGTTGTCTTAATTTATTTAGCGAATGAGTAATAGAAAATGGAATTTAGAAGGGAATTGTTTTTTAATGATTTCTGAAAAAAATAGGAATTTACGCTAAGTTAAAAACTTAATTTTAAAATGTTAAATTTTATTAAAATATAATTTTACTCAAAAGTTCTTTTTTAGTCACTCCTATAACTATTGGGATAAAGGATCAAAAGAATTTTTTCGCACATTGATAGGAAGCCTTTGCGCCTTTGTACCTCAGTTCCTTTGAACCTTTTTTCAGCCACTGATTAAAAGGATTAAAATGATTTTTCAGCGTATCGATAGAAGGCCTTTCAGTCTTTGTACCTCAGAACCTTAGTGCCTTAGTATCTTTTTAAAAGAATTAAAAAAATTAAAGCTAATCAGAGCCAAAATCCATACACCAAAACCTCCATATAAAAGGACTAAATCAAAACCATGTGCCAGAGCATCTCGTGCAATTTGACCTGAAGAATCTAGAGTCGCTAGTTCAGGAAAATCTTGTTTGAGCGAAGAAAAGTTTCCTGCAGCTATTTTTTGTGCCATTGAGCGTAATGATTCCCGATCTAATGATTCAGAAAAGGCCGTTGTTAAATGAGATAAAATTCCTTCGACTAATATAAATCCCATCAAGGCTATATTAATAGACAAAGTAATTAATCGGGCACTCATATCTATACCAGATGCCATCCCTGTTCGATTACTTGACACAGAACTGGTTGTTGTATTCGTTACTGGAGTATTGGTTAAACCTAATCCGATGCCAGCCAATAGAGAACCAGGGAGCATAGTGAGCCAACTGGCATTTTCTGCAACGCTGCCATATCTCATGGCAATAAAACCCAATCCTAGTATAAAAAGGCCGAAGGGAATTATAATTCCAGAGCGATATCGAACCGAAAGATATTCTGCAAATGGAGGCATAACTAGAGTAGGTAAGGTATAAGCAAGTAACGAGAGTCCTACCGTTACAACATCATAACCTAGATAACTTTGAAAGAAAATAGGTAAATAAATTATAAATGGCCAAAAACTGAAATTCATACCGATAGAACCAAATATTGCTCCAGAAAAAGTATTGATTTTAAATACTGTAAAATCAAACATGGGATGAGGATTTGTTTTTTCGATCCATATAAAAAGGATTAAACTTATTATGGCAATAAAAATACTCATTAGAGCGATTATACTGGTGAATCCTAAATCAGGACCTTGGGTAATGAAGTAACTAAGTCCAAAAATGGAAATAGATAATGTAAGCATTCCCCAAATGTCTAATTTTTTGGCTTGAGAATCTTTAGATTCGATCACATTGTTATAAACAAGAATAGCAGCGATAATTGCTATTGGAACGTGTATTAGAAATACCCATTTCCAAGATAATAACGCTATAATTGAGCCACCAATAATAGGTCCGAAACCCAATCCAACTCCAAGGAAAACTCCCCAGATACTAAAGGCTTTACTACGTTCTTTGCCTTCTGGAAATTGATTAGATAAAGTTGCTATTTCTGAAATAAGCATTGCTCCACCACTTATTCCCTGAAAGAAGCGGCTAATGATTAATACAGTTACATTTTGTGCTAGTCCACAAATCAATGAAGAGATACTAAATGAAATTAGAGAGATGATGAGCATACGTTTTCGGCCATATCGATCAGCAAGAGTTCCAGCGGCCATTAAAACAGTGGTGCAGCCAATTGTATAAATATTCATTATCCATTGCATGTCTCTGAGATTGGCGTTCAATACTTTTTCAAGTGTTGGAAGAATTACAGGGACACTTGAAATTTCTAGTGAGAACATTAGAGTAGCCAGACAAATGGCAATCATGGCGATTCTATTTTTTGTAAAGTTTAATTTTTGGTTCATTTCTTATGTTATTTATGCTTAGCAAAAATAAACTGAATATTATATTTACTTCAGTACAATTCTACTATAAAAGAGTACCTTTACTACATGAAAAAAGAAAATATGCATCAATCTGTTGAAGTAGTTTATAAGAAAGTTAATGAATGCCCAATTGTAAATTCACAGTTTAGTTTTTTTCAGATGGTTTATGTTGTTTCAGGAAACGGGTTTCTTCATATAAATGGCAATCGTATTTCTTATCAAACAGGAAATTTAATGTTGCTTACACCAAATGATTATCATACGTTTGATATTGTAACGACTACAGAATTTTTATTGGTTAAGCTTAATAGTGAGTATGTAAAAGAATATAAGTCGAAAAGTATTGACCATATCGAGTGTTTATTGCATTACGCAACCCATTTGTCAGGTTGTATTCTGAAAAATAAAGCCGATGAGTTTCTTGTTAGGTCTATAGCTGAATCTTTGATACATGATATACAAAACAAAGATATTTATGGAGAAGATTTAGTTTCTCATTATGTGAATGCATTGATTGTAATTGCTGAGAAAAATATTGGCAAAGATAAAACCTGTTGGTATAAAAGAAAATGCAGATAAAAAAGAATCCTTGAAATCATTAATTATATTCAGGCTAATATTTTTTGTCCTCAAAAATTAAAGCTTCGGCTATAGCAGAGAAATTTGATATATCTGATACGTATTTAGGGAGTTATTTTAAGAATCATTGTGGAGAAACAATTCAGTCTTTTATCTCGAATTATAAAATTAGATTGATAGAACACCAATTAAGTTTTAGTGATATGAGAATCAATGAAATTGTAGATGAATTTGGTTTTTCAGACGAAAGTCATCTCAATAAATTTTTTAAGAAACACAGAAATATTAGTTTAACTGGTTATCGAAAGGCGAAGAGTTTTATGAACTAATAGGACTAAATTGTTTTTTTTCTACAAGTTCAGCTGAGTTAACGGATGAAGTAATTACACGAATTTTAATGGATTGGGGGTTGGCGCGGAATATTATTTTCTCAAATGACCATTAGGTCTTTTTAAAACTTAAATAATTCTATATAATCTACTTGTAATACATAGCATACCTCTTCTCTAAAGTTGAAAGCGTTGCATTAGCATTTCCTTTTTCTAATCTTGACATATTACTTTTTTCAAAATTGCTTTTGCTGCTAAATCCTGTTGAGAAATATTTTTTTCAATTCTAATTGTTTGAATTCGTTTTCCGACTTTTTGTTGTAAGCTCTGTTCCAAAATGAATTATCTTTTATGATAATTCAAATTTTGTTATATATCTGCCCTAAATAGGTTATCTTTTACGATAACTAAAACTAAAAAATATAAAATTATGGAAACGCGAGAAATTATGAAATCGGAGGATTTTAGACAATTAATCGACGGATCATTTCACAGACAATAAAGCCCATAAATGACAAAATGGATGGTTGTGCTTCAGAAATCAAAGTGTTAGGTTATTGTAGCTTTTCATGTATTATTTCTAATATGATTAAATTATGCGCTTTGGCATTAGATCATGAAGCACTTGAAATTTCAAAGGGGGGTAAAGATTCATCTATCGATATTGCATTGCTATTAAAAGTAGTTACTCAGTTGCTTCCTCTAGATGAAATCGAATTCCTGGATGAGATCAATAAAATGGTTACTACTAATTCACAACGCTAAGTAAATTCACACAAAAACCGAAGAGATTATCTTCGGCTTTTGTGTTTTTGTTTGCTTCTGAAAAATTAAAAAGAAGTGAGTGCTTTTAAGTCTGCAATAGTAGCTGTTGGGTTTTCGGCTTTAAAAACGTAACTCCCAGCTACTAGAACATCAGCTCCAGCTTCTACTAATTGTTTTGCATTTTTATTGGTGACACCACCATCAATTTCTATGATAGTGGCGATTCGTTTTTTCTAGTAATTAGATTTTTTAGCTTTTTTACTTTTTCATAGGTGTTTTCAATAAATGATTGTCCACCAAGAACAGGATTTACACTCATGATGCAAACTAAATCAATGTAGCTGATGACATCTTCTAGTAAATCAATGTTTGTATGTGGGTTAATTGCTACTCCAGCTTTCATCCCTTCAGCTTTAATAGCTTGTAGGGTTCTATGAAGATGTGTACAAGCTTCATAATGTACACTTAATATGTTTGCGCCCAAGTCAGCAAAAGTTTTAATATATATTCGAATTCAGGATCAATAATCATTAAGTGAACATGGATGGTTTTTTTAGCATGTTTATTTATTGCTTCTAAACTGGCATTCCAAAAGAAATGTTTGGAACAAAAACGCCATCCATAATGTCAATATGAAACCAGTCGGCTTGACTGTTGTTAATCATTTCGATATCACGTTGTAAGTTTGCAAAATCGGCTGCAAGAACTGACGGTGCTATTAGTGTATTTTTCATTGTGTAGTTGTGTGTTGTGTTATTTTTTGCAAAGGTAATTTTTTTAACCGCAAAGTTCGTAAGGATTTATGTAAAGTTCATTAGGGTATTTTATACTGTTTTTTTAACCGCAAAGGGCGCAGTTCCGATAACTATCGGGATATGCAAAGTTTACAAAGCTGATAAAATATTTAGCTTTGCGTCTTTTGCGATTAAATAGCAATAGGTTAAATTTCAATATAAGTTATGAAAATCCTTCAGGTGCTAAAAAAATAAAACTCCGGTAATCAGCCGGAGTTTCAATCATCAATCAAAAAACGAACAGTCAATCAAACTGTTGTTTGCGTTAAAAACATTTCAAGTTTAAAACTTTCAGGTTACTCAAAGCAACCTGAAATCTTAAATCTGAAAATATATATTATTATCCTAAGTAAGTTTTAAGAATTTTACTTCTTGAAGTATGTTTTAATCTACGGATTGCTTTTTCTTTAATCTGACGTACACGCTCACGAGTTAAGTCGAAAGTTTCACCAATTTCTTCTAGAGTCATTGGGTGTTGGTCTCCAAGACCAAAGTATAAACGAACTACATCTGCCTCTCTTGGAGTTAATGTTTCTAATGAACGTTCGATTTCTGTACGTAATGATTCGTGAATTAACTCTCTGTCTGGGTTTGGTGACTCACCTGAACGTAATACATCGTAAAGGTTTGAATCTTCTCCTTCTACAAGAGGTGCATCCATTGATAAGTGACGACCAGAGTTTTTCATTGACTCTTTTACGTCATTTACTGTCATGTCTAGTTCCTTAGCAATTTCTTCAGCAGATGGCGGGCGCTCATTAGATTGCTCTAATAAGGCATACATTTTGTTGATTTTATTGATAGAACCAATTTTATTTAAAGGTAAACGAACAATACGAGATTGTTCTGCTAGTGCTTGAAGAATCGATTGACGAATCCACCAAACTGCGTATGATATAAATTTGAAACCACGTGTTTCATCAAAACGCTGTGCAGCTTTGATCAAACCTAAATTTCCTTCGTTTATTAAATCGGGAAGTGTTAACCCTTGATTTTGATATTGTTTTGCCACCGATACAACAAAACGTAAGTTGGCTTTTGTTAATTTCTCTAATGCTCTTTGATCACCGGCTTTAATCTTCTGTGCTAACTCTACTTCTTCGTCAGCGGTAATTAGGTCAACTTTTCCAATTTCTTGTAAATATTTGTCTAATGAAGCAGTCTCACGATTGGTTACCTGCTTGGTGATTTTAAGTTGTCTCATGTTTTTGTCTCCTCAATTTTTAAGTGTACATATGGTTATACGTATAGAGTTGCAAAAAAGTTACAATTAAATTAAAAATATTTTACATTAATAATTCATCTATTTGATTATTTGGTTTTTAATGTAATAATCTTTTTTTTTTTGAATCGTATGATTGTGAAATAAAATTCAGTTAGAGCAAGAAAAATAAAACTCCGGTAATCAGCCGGAGTTTCAATCATCAATCAAAAACGAACAGTCAGTCAAACTGTTGTTTGCGTTAAAAAAGTTTCATGTTGTTTTGAGTAACTTGAAACCTAAAACTTGAAACCAAATATTATTATCCTAGATAAGTTTTAAGAATTTTACTCCTTGAGGCATGTTTTAATCTACGGATTGCTTTTTCTCTGATCTGACGTACACGTTCGCGAGTTAAATCAAAAGTTCCTCCAATTTCTTCTAGTGTCATTGGGTTTTGGTTTCCAAGACCAAAATACAAACGAACTACATCTGCTTCTCTTGGAGTTAGTGTGTCTAATGAACGCTCTATTTCTGTACTCAATGATTCATGAATTAATTTTCTGTCTGGATTTGGAGACTCATTAGAACGCAATACATCGTAAAGGTTTGAATCTTCTCCATCTACAAGAGGGGCATCCATTGATAGGTGACGGCCAGAATTTTTCATAGATTCTTTCACGTCGTTTATTGTCATGTCTAATTCTTTTGCAATTTCTTCAGCAGATGGGGGGCGCTCATTAGTTTGTTCTAATATTGCATACATCTTGTTGATTTTATTGATGGAGCCAATTTTGTTTAAAGGCAAGCGGACGATACGTGATTGCTCTGCTAGAGCTTGGAGTATCGCTTGACGTATCCACCAAACAGCGTATGATATAAATTTGAAACCACGCGTTTCATCAAAACGCTGTCCTGCTTTAATCAAGCCTAAATTTCCTTCGTTTATTAAGTCGGGAAGTGTTAACCCTTGATTTTGATATTGTTTTGCCACTGATACGACAAAACGTAAGTTGGCTTTTGTTAATTTCTCCAATGCATCATGATCACCAGCTTTAATTTTTTGTGCTAGTTCTACTTCTTCTTCGGCGGTAATTAGGTTAACTTTTCCAATTTCTTGTAAATATTTGTCTAATGAAGCAGTTTCACGATTGGTTACCTGCTTTGTAATTTTAAGTTGTCTCATGATTTTATCTCCTCAATTTTTAAGTGTATGTATATAAAGTTGTGAAAAAATCACAACAATTCAGAATGTGTTTTTACAAACGCTATATGGTCTTTTAATAAAAATATCTAATAATAATTTGTGCGTTCCAATTGCTTTTCATCTGGCACTTCTTCTTCAAGGTAACGCTCTATGCTGTCATCTAATTCTTTCATCCAAGGGGTATGGTGTTTTTCTGCTTTGCATTGGTCCATTACAGAGGTGTATACTTTATCTCTATAGGTAAGTACATTATCTTCCTTGTCCTGAATCCAGCTTTTAAACATTACCGCTACCTGATCTATATTAAAAGTTGGATAGTCGGTTCTTTCAATCAAATCACGAATATATTCTGTTTGAAAATCGACATGATCAAAAGGTGTTTTTGCATCTTCTTCTCCTTGTAACCATTTTTTAATATCTGCCGTACGTTCTGTTTTAGCAGGTAATTTTATTTTCCCTAGTATCAGATCTCGGGCATACCAAGCTTGGGCGTCGAACATATTAAATGTGTAATATTGATCTTGCATTCCTAAGAAAATTAGTTTTGTAAGTTCGTTAAAAACCACTCCTTTATAAAGTTGATCTGGATATAGGCAGTTTTTAGTTTTTACTTTTAAGTTATCAGGTAAAAATGGAAGTTTATGTTGGTATCCAGTGCAAAGTACCACCGCATCAAACGCTTTGCAAGTACCATCTTTAAAATAGGCTGTATTGCCATCAAAATGTGTTACTAAAGGTAGTTCTTCAATTCCTTGAGGCCATTTTGATCCTATGGGAGTTGTGCGGTATGAGATTGTAGCAGATTTACTTCCATGTTTGTAGCATTGTACTGCGATATCTTCTGCTGAATAACTGCTCCCAATCAATAAAATATCTTTGTCCTTAAATTGGTCTGCTCCCCTAAAGTCGTGTGCGTGCATTATCGATCCAGAGAAGTTTTCAATTCCTTTGAAATAAGGCATATTTGGTGTTGAGAAATGTCCAGTTCCTACTACTAGGTAGTCAAAGATTTCTTCAAAGGTTTTGTTATTGATTAAGTCGTCAAATATCACTCGGAATTGTTGAGTTTCTTCGTTGTAATCTACCCATCTTGCTACAGTGTTAAAGGTAATATGTTTTCTGGCTTGACTTTGTTTGATACGTCCTTCGATATAATTAAAAAGCACTTCCCGTGGAGGATAAGAAGAAATGGGTTGTCCGAAATGTTCTAAGAATGTATAATCTGCAAATTCCAAACATTCTTTAGGACCATTAGACCAAAGGTATTTATACATACTTCCATGCAGTGGTTCTCCGTGTTTTCCTACCCCAGTTCTCCAGGTGTAGTTCCACATTCCGCCCCAGTTCTCTTGTTTTTCGTAACACTTGATTTCTGGTATTTTATTGCCTTTTTTCTGTTCCGATTCAAATGCTCGTAACATAGCAAGACCACTAGGGCCAGCTCCAATAATTCCGACTTTAAAATTCATAATGCAAAAAAGTTTCTACCGCGATGAAAATCACAGTAATTAAATATAATTGTATCGTTAAACGATAGGGTAAAAGACTTATGTCTTGTAGTTTTTTGTCTTATAAACAGGTAGGGATTTCCTCTAAAGTGACAAAAGCAACTGTTCTCGGATTGAAATTAATTCCGATAAAATATGGACAAAAATATTTTAATTGAAAAAACATCCGTTATGTAAAATTTTCTTAGGATGTGTGTTTTCAAATATACGAATTAAAGACACTGATTCCTAATGGATCTTAAAAACAACCAGTTTAAGTGATTAAAAATCAGTTAATTGAAATGTATTTATGGCAATGAAGTGTTAGGGGTATTTAGAAAAACACAAGACAGCCGTCTAAACAATTAAGAAAGTTTAGGAATTACACTTATAATTGTGTTTTTGATAAAAATGACTCTATAGTGTAAAAGATCATGAGAATGCCATTTTTGATTGTTTTTAAATTAGCTGCCATCTCTTTTACTTTGAAGTTATCAGTGATATTGATGTTTAGCCTATTTTTTGAATCTTCCAAATAGGAACTTTTAAAGTTTTTAGCCGTTATTATATTTATTTCGAGATGAAATTCCTTTTTTAATTAATAATGTAGCTCCTCTTAGTAAACTAAGATCTGACGACTCTTTTAAAATAATAAATCAACTTGAGAGTTTATTTTTTCAATATAATAATCTATTTTACGAATAGCCCGATTATAGAATAGATTTTGTTCTTTGATTCCAGAAGATCCTAACGCTTTTGAGTTGATAATTTGTTGCTTGAAAAATTGATGTACATTTTTACAACTGTCTACATTATCGGTAATAAAATAACCGAGTAGCGTATAAGGAACAAACATCGTTAGTTTTTCTTCTGTTTCTATGAGCATATTATTGTTTAGTAATATTAACTCATTGTAGTATATAGTGAAATTAGAATTTGGTTTATTGCCTTTTTCTTGGATGGAATTGATGATTCTTTTTAAGTCCTTACAAAGTGCATTTGCGTTTTTTAGGTTAAGTAAACCAGCTTCGTAAAAATATAAAATCTGTTGTAAACTACTGTTTATTGTAGTGTCATTCCATACTTCATTTACAATAGCATTATCATATACATTTTTCAATTTTTGCATATATTCTGTAAAGGAATCTTCGATTACAAAATTTTCAAAACTAGCTTTTTTTTGATCTGTATTTAAAAGATTGAGCCATACAAAAGCTTTGAATTTTGATAAAATAGTTCCATCCATAAAATAGAATAGCGGAATATCCTTGTTAGAATAAAAAAGGGTCGTTTTTGGGTTTTTAGTTAAAAGTTCAATTTGTTCTGAAGAAGCTTTGAAATATTGAAGCATATCTTTTAACGTCTCTATTTCAATTGTTTTCTCCACAATAACTTTTTCTTTTTTTGAGAATAAATTATCTAATGAAATATTAAAATGATCTGCGAGTTTGATAGTTTCATCTATCGAAAATTTACTTTTTTCAGATATTCTTCGATGTGATGCATCGTAGCTAATTTCTAAAATAGATGCAACTTCGTCTATTAGAGAAGCTGATTTTGAAACTTTACTTCGAATGGCTTTTAAAAATGATTCTTGATATTTCATGATTTGCGATAATCACAAATATAAGAAATAGTTTTATTGATTTAAGCAAATTCATATGTGATAATTGCAATATGTTTGTCCTGTAATTTTAAAACAATGATTTATGAAAACGTCAATTTTAGTATTCCTGTTTTTTACATTTGGGTTTATTCATGCTCAGGACACAATCCAGATTGATACAGTTGATTCTGTAAAAACACATTCGCAGATTTTTAGCCTTTCGCCAATTTCAAAAAAAGTTGACCAAGTAAATGGGCTTGTGTTTGGTCTTGGGCATATCAATAATAAAAATATAGAGCGTCAAACAATTAATGGGATAAATATAGAAGCAAATCCAGCACCTGCCGCTGGAGCATTATATGCTTTTATGTCATTAGTATATCTACCAGAAATCATTAAGAATAATAAAAAGAACAATCTTGCCAAAGAGGCGAATGAGGTTTATAAAATTAAAAATATGAGTTATACTCCTTATTTAAGGTTGAATGGCTTGAACCTTAGTTCAGGGTGTTTTTTTACCACAACAAGTATGAATGGCTTAAATATTTCTGCTGGGAATAAATTCAACAATTTTAATGGCCTTTCGGTTACTGTTCTAGGAACTATCTCTGATAATCAAAAGGGATTGTCAATAGGTGTTTATAATGCTAATAATGATTTAATTGGTTCGACAATTGGAGTTTATAATCAATCTTATGAGTTGAAGGGATTGCATTTGGGAGTTTTTAATCAAGTACAAGTTAATAAAGGATTGCAGATTGGGATTTTTAATAAATCAAATTCTACAGGTTTTCAGTTAGGACTTTGGAATGTGAATAATAAAAGGTCAATGCCTTTTTTAAATTGGTGATTATGAGAAGTTTTTTATATCTATTAATTCTTTTGTTTTCGGAATTTACATTCTCTCAAAACGAATCTCAAGATTTGTCTGATGATTATGAAAGAATTTATATTGAAGCTGGTTTTGTTCAGCCAATCGGGAAACTTTCGGATAAGTTTGATTTATCACCATCATTTGGTTTTTGGTTTAGAAATAAATTGAATCGGGAAGATTTTATAGATTTTGGATTTAATTTTTTTATACTTAAAAAACCCGTAGGACCTAATTTTGAATATAGAGATACTATAGTTCAATATAAATCAAGTCATTTTGCAATAAATATCGGAACTCGTTTTGCAAAAGTTGTTCCTTTATCTTTGCGAAAAAAAGATTTTAATTTAGAATGGAATTCTGGAATAGGTTTGGCTTTAAATTTCTATAATGCTCCAAAAGAATTAGATTTTGAAGACGGAGAGCATACAAAAGAGGTTTTGACTACATTTTATCTATCACAAGGGATTAAACTCAATTATAAAAATGTTGGATTACAGTGTCATTATCAATGGTCTCCTTATGGATTATTTAATGATAAGATTGAGAAGAATTTTGGATCGCAGAGTTTGATGTTCGGAATTGTTTATCGACAATAGCTAAAAACGAAAAACCCCAATTCAAATAAATGAATTGGGGTTTTTTCTATAAATAAACCTTTAGTAAACTAAGATCTGATTACTCTTTTTTCTCCTCACGTGGAGGTCTTGGAAGAAGTGCTTTTCTCGACACTTTTTCTTTTCTAGTTTTAGGGTCAAGTCCAAGATATTTAACTTGGAAAACATCTCCCATGTTTACTACGTCAGTAACGTTTTCAGTACGTTCCCAAGCTAGCTCAGATACATGAAGTAAAACTTCATTTCCTGGTGCAGCAGTGTACTCTACTACAGCTCCAAAATCAAGCATTTTAATTACTTTAACTTCATAAGCTTCGCCCATTTGAGGTTTGAAAGTAATAGATTGAATTTTAGCTAAAACAGCTTCAATTCCTGCAGGATCTGTACCTAAGATTTCGATAACACCTTGTTCATCAACTTCATTGATTACAATAGTTGTTCCAGTAGCTTTTTGTAATTCTTGAATTACTTTTCCTCCAGGTCCAATTAACGCTCCGATAAAGTTTCCAGGAATAGTTCTAGTGATGATTTTTGGAGAGTGTGCTTTAACGTCTGCTCTTGGAGCAGCAATAGTCTCAGTTAATTTTCCTAAAATATGTAAACGTCCTTCACGTGCTTGCCCTAAAGCTTGCTCCATGATGTCGTAACGTAAACCATCAATTTTAATATCCATCTGACAAGCTGTGATACCGTCAGCAGTTCCAGTTACTTTAAAGTCCAT
The DNA here is from genome assembly GCF_056783245.1 of Flavobacterium sp. TC780. Taxonomy (NCBI): domain Bacteria; kingdom Pseudomonadati; phylum Bacteroidota; class Flavobacteriia; order Flavobacteriales; family Flavobacteriaceae; genus Flavobacterium; species Flavobacterium sp. TC780. Next base: position 42,621 of record NZ_JBXBAV010000026.1, read on the forward strand.
ATCTCCTAAGTGATCTTCATCACCTAAAATATCAGATAATACAGCAAACTTTTCGCCGTCAGTAATTAATCCCATAGCAATTCCAGAAACTGGTTTTACCATTTGAACTCCTGCATCCATCAAAGCCATTGTACCAGCGCAAACTGTAGCCATAGAAGAAGAACCGTTAGATTCTAAAACCTCAGATACAATACGGATAGTGTAAGGACAATCAGCAGGAATCATATTTTTTAAAGCTCTTTGAGCTAAGTTACCGTGACCAACCTCTCTTCTTGAAGTTCCTCTTAGAGGTTTTGCTTCACCAGTAGAGAAAGGAGGGAAGTTATAGTGTAAGTAGAATTTCTCTTCACCTTGTTCAGATGGAGAATCAATTTGGTTAGCTTCTCTAGATGTTCCTAAAGTTACTGTAGCCAATGCTTGAGTTTCTCCACGTGTAAATAAAGAAGAACCGTGTACTCTTGGTAAATAATCAGTTTCACACCAGATTGGTCTGATGTCTGTTGTTTTTCTACCATCTAAACGAACACCTAACTCTAATACTACATTACGAACAGCTTCTTTGTTTGTTTTGTAGAAATATTTAGAAACTAAATCTCCATCAGCAGCTAACTCTTCTTCAGTAAATAAAGCTTTTACTTCTTCTTTTACTTCAGCAAATGAAGCAGTTCTTTCATGTTTAGCTGAACCAACTTTTGCAATAGCATATATTTTATCGTATGCAGCAGCTTTTACTTTTTTGTAAATTTCTTCGTTTTCTTTCTCACCTTCGTAAGTACGAATTTCTTTTTTACCAAAAGCAGCTTGCAAACGCAATTGAGCCTGAATTTGAACTTTAATAGCTTCGTGAGCAAATTTGATAGCTTCTACCATTTCAGCTTCTGAAATTTCTTTCATTTCACCTTCAACCATAGCAACTGAATCCATAGAAGCACCAATCATCATGTCGATGTCAGATTTTGCTAAGTCTTCTCTACTTGGGTTGATTACAAATTTTCCATCGATACGCGCTACACGTACTTCAGAAATTAAGTTGTAAAAAGGAATATCTGAAACTGCTAATGCTGCAGATGCAGCTAAACCAGCTAATGCATCAGGCATTACTTCTTCGTCATGAGACATTAATTGAATCATAACTTGCGTTTCAGCATGGTAATCATCTGGGAAAAGCGGACGTAAAACACGGTCTACTAATCTCATTGTTAATACTTCGCTATCGCTTGGACGAGCTTCTCTTTTGAAGAAACCTCCTGGGAAACGACCAGCAGCAGCAAATTTTTCGCGATAATCTACCGTTAATGGTAAAAAATCAACATTTGGGTTAGCGGTACGAGCTGAAACTGCTGTTGCAAGTATCATCGTGTCGCCCATTCTTACTACTACAGAACCATCAGCTTGTTTAGCTAAACGTCCTGTCTCGATTGTGATGCTTCTGCCATCACCTAAATCGATTTTCTCTACAAATAATTGTGGAATCATAAATTTTTTCCTTATTGGTTATACAATGGGTTTTAGTTGTGTTGTAGTTGTTGTTGTGTGTAGTTAATGCCTAAAACCCAATGAAAAACCAAACTTTTTTTCTTTGTTTGTGTAAAAACAAAAAGAGGCACTCTCGCACCTCTTTTTTATATTGATTATTTTCTGATATTCAATACTTTGATAATCTCACGATATCTGTTGATTTCTTTTTTCTTCAAGTAATCTAACAACGATCTTCTTTTTCCTACTAGTAGTACTAATGAACGTTCTGTGTTATAATCGTGACGATTTTTTTTCAAGTGTTCAGTTAAGTGTGAAATTCTGTAAGTGAACAATGCGATTTGAGCTTCTGCTTTTCCAGTGTTTGTTGCTTCACCGTGTTTTGCGAAAATCTCTTCTTTAATTTCTTTAGTTAAATACATTCCAATATTATTTAATGATTTTTATGTATGCCATACATCTATTGTAAGACGGGTGCAAAAATAGTATTTTTTTTTCTAAAAATAAATTTTATTGAGTCTTTTTTGCAATTGTTATGGGTAATGAATAAATAACCCTTGTCGGAATGCCTCTTTCTAATCCGAGGTTTCCATTTTTTAGCCCCTTTAATTACGTTAATTGCGCTCTCGTCTAATCCGTAACCAATCCCTTTTACTATTTTTGGTTCAATTAGATTTCCTTCCTTATCCACAACAAAAGTCATGTATATTTTTCCAAAAACTTTATTTCTAACCTCTATCGGAATAAACATTTCTCTTGCTATATATCTATAAAATGTCTCTATTCCGTTTTTAGGACTTGGTTTTTCATGTACAACTTTGTAAGGGTGTTCAATGTTTAAGGAATCGATGCTTATGCCAGAGATTAATTTGCCGTTTTCATAGCTTTCGGTAAAAGTATAATTAGCTTTTAGGTTTTTTCCTTTCCAGATACCGTCAGGAAAGCCATTCTTTATTTTTCCGCTTCCTTCATAGTTTTGGTCTTCTACTTTACAGTCACCATTTCCTGATATTACTTTTTGCTCGTTTTGCTTGTTCCAATAATTATTGACTTTAAAAATAACCTCTCCTTTTTTGTCTTTAAAATATTCAAGCTCCGATTTTAAATAGCCATTGTCGTACCAGTTAAATTCTTTGCCGTCCTTTTTTGTATCTATATAACTAACTGCTGACTTTTTTTTGCCGTTTTCATAGTAGTAAACAAATTGTCCGTCTCTTCTTAAAAAATCTCTATCTTTTGATGTTCCAATCATTTTGAGAGTCTTAGACTTATAGTAATCTTTAAAAATATAAGGTGTTCTGTTTTGATAATATCCCTCGACAATCCTAATGTATTTGTAGTTTTCTGCTGTGGCTTCTGTATATGTAGAATCCATGTAAAATATTTTGTTAAGGTCTTTGGAGCCTTGTGAGAACGATTTTGTCGTTACTAATAAAAAAAAGGCAATTGTAAAATAAGGAGGAAAGCTAAATTTCATGTTTTTTCATTTTTAAAACTGAACAGATGTAATTGTGTTTCTAATACAGTTTAGCAACTTCTTGATTCACAAATTCCAAAAATTTCTCATCTGCTTCAGTAAACGGATCAATAACGTGACTATCAATGTCAATTTGACCAATATTTACTCCGTCAACAAATAAAGGAACTACAATTTCAGACTTTACAGTAAAACTACATGCAATATAATTGTCCTGAGCAGCAACGTCTGGCACTACAAAATTAGCATTGCTTTCAGCAACTTGACCGCAAATTCCTTTTCCAAATGGAATTACAGTGTGATCCGTTTCAGCTCCTACATATGGGCCTAAATGCAATGTTTTGTTTTCGTGATTGGCAAAATAAAATCCAACCCAGTTATAATAATCTATATTGTCACTTAATAATTGACAAACACTTAATAGTTTTTCGTCTCTTGAGCGATTTGTGTCTGCTATAATCGCAGTTATTTTCGGTTGTAATTCTTGAAATGTCATCTTATTTAGTTTTTATACAAAAGTATTTAAAGCCAAATCAAAAAATACATAAATTTGTTAAAAATTTCTCTTGAAAAAATATTTAATTCAGTACAAATCTTTCCTTCTTTTTATATCAGTATTTTTTGCTGCTTATATTGTGTTGACATTCGTTTATCAATTTTATTTGAGTCGTTTTGGAACTGCTGGTGAGTTAGATGGGATAACAAAATTAGTAGGGAATCATACGAAACAATTATTGCAATTGTTTAATGATGATGTTAAATTTGAGAAAATTCACGCGGAACCATATGTAAAGATATCATATAACGAGAAGACAGTTGCCTCAATTGTTGAAGGCTGTAATGCAATAAGTGTAATTATTTTATTCGTATCTTTTATAATTGCCTTTTCAGGGAAATTAAAACCAACTTTGCTTTATGTTTTAGGAGGAAGTCTTTTTATTTATATTCTTAATATTTGCAGAATTGCATCATTATGTGCATTACTGTATTATTTTCCTGAGAAATCCCATTTTTTGCATGGGGTGCTTTTTCCATTGGTAATCTATGGTCTGGTTTTTATTTTGTGGATTGTTTGGGTAAGTAAATTTTCCAGATATGCTAAATGATATTCTTAAAAATAAATCAAAAGCTTTTCTTTTGATTCTCCTTGTACTTTTTTTGGTAGGCATAAGAGCTTTCGAAAATCAGTTGTTTTATGATCCTTTTCTAACTTATTTTGAAAGAGATTATAAAATACTTCCTCTGCCTGAATTCGATTCGTTTCGTTTGTTTTTCGGATTACTGTTTCGATACATATTAAATACAATTGTTTCGTTGGGAATAGTTTATGTGCTTTTTAAAGAAATTGAATTGGTGAAATTTGCTTCGATTTTATATGCTATGTTTTTTCTTGTTTTAATTATTGCTTTTTATTGTATTATTTATTTTTATACCAATCAAAATAATTTGATACTTTTTTATGTGCGTCGTTTTTTAATTCAACCCATTCTTGTACTGTTGTTTATTCCTGATTTTATTATCAAAAGCTAAATAAATAGCTCTTTTTTGTATCTTTATTTGTCGGTTTGTATTTGTTTAATTATCAAATCAAGAAACAGATGAAAGTTGTAAAAAAATCAGGAGAATTTGTTGTTTTTGATAAAAATAAATTAGAAAAGTCTTTACTGAATTCGGGAGCTAATCAGTCAGTTGTTCAAGAAGTTCTACAAATGATTGAAAAAGAAATTTACGAAGGTATTTCTACTAAGAGAATCTATAAAATGGCTTTTAATCTGTTAAGAAAAAAATCTCATTCCCATGCTGCACGTTATAATTTAAAAGAAGCGATTCAGTTATTAGGACCTGATGGCTTTTATTTCGAAAAATATATTGCCAGACTTTTCTCGATGGAAAATTATGAAACGAGAACTAATTTAACACTACAAGGTAAATGCGTTTCGCACGAAATAGATGTTTTGACAAAGAAAAATAGTGTTATTGCTATGATAGAGTGTAAATTTCATATGGGGAAAGAAGCTTCTACAGATGTAAAAGTACCGATGTATATTTTATCTCGTTTTAATGATCTTAAAGAAAGAAAACATTCTGTCTTTACAGAAAAAGATGTTATTTCAGAATGTTGGATTGTTACAAACAACCGATTTACGTTGGATGCAATGACTTTTGGAACATGTTCTGGATTGAATTTATTGAGTTGGGATTACCCTGTAAATAATAATTTGAGAACAAAGAATGAGAATAATAATCTATACCCTATAACTTGTTTAACTACACTTACGCTCACTGAAAAAGATAAATTATTGGCTTTGGATGCGATTTTGGTAAAAGAGTTATTAAATAGTCACAATTGTTTAGAAAAAATTGGATTGAGTTCTCAAAGAATAAAAGGAGTAATAAAAGAAGCATCGGAGTTGTGTAGGTATTCTTGAGAATGTAGTTTTTATGTAATTTAAATTCAAATCAAATGAAAGTCAAATTCATCGGTGGTGCTGGAACTGTTACAGGGTCAAAAATATTGATTGAGAGTAATGGTATTAGGGTTTTAATTGATTGCGGACAGTTTCAAGGGATAAAACCTTTGCGTGAACTTAATTGGGAGCCTTTGTCGGTTTTGCCTTCAACAATAGATTTTGTATTGCTTACTCATGGACATTTAGATCATTGTGGTTGGTTGCCAAGATTGGTGTATCAGGGGTTGAAAGGGAAGATATATTTTCAGGACCTACAAAAGAAATAGCTAAACTTATTCTTTTGGACAGTGCCAAAATTCAGGAAGAAGAGGCAAATAAGGCCAACGAAGAACGCTATTCTAGTCATGAAATTGCAGAGCCGCTTTATACGGTAGAACAGGCTAAGAAAGTGTTCCCGCTTTTTAGAGTGGTTAAGATTAATGAGCCTTTTCTTTTAGAGGCAGATATTTCGGCAGTTTTTTCTACTGCAGGGCATATAATGGGAGCATGTAGTATTGCATTAACAGTTGAGAAGAAAACTTTGGTGTTTTCGGGAGATATTGGCCGAGATGATGATGTATTGCTTTTTCCGCCAGAAAAACCTAGAAAAGGAGATTATATATTTTTAGAAAGTACTTATGGGAATCGATTGCATCCAGATACAGATGCAAAAGAAGAGCTTGAAAAATACATCAATACTACATTTCAAAAAAAAGGAACAGTAATTATACCCAGTTTTGCTGTAGAACGAGCACAAAGTATAATGTATTTGTTGTGGCAGCTAAAGAAGAAGGTCGGGTTCCAAACATTCCGTATATTATAGATACGCCTATGGGAATTAGTGCTTTGGAAATCTTTATTAATAATAAAGAGTGGCATAAGCTTACGCTGGAAGAATGTACAGGTATGACTAAAATGTTTTCTCTAGTTTCGGATTACCAAGAAACAATGGATGTTATTTATAACAAAAGTCCAAAAGTTATTATTGCAGCAAGCGGAATGGCTACTGGAGGAAGGGTTTTGAATTATTTTGAACATTATATAGGGATGCGGGAAACAACAGTAATTATTGTAGGTTATCAAGCTGAAGGTACCCGAGGAAGGAAATTATTAGAAGGTGTGGATGAAATTAAAATCCGGGGAAAATATTTTCCAGTTAAAGCAAAAATTTTAGAAATAGGAGGGCTTTCAGCTCATGGAGACCAAGATGATTTACTTGCATGGCTTTCGGTATTAGAGAATAAGCCTAAAAAAATATTCTTGGTTCATGGAGAAAATGTTCCAGCAGATGCGCTTCGTATTAAAATTAAAGAAAAATATGGTTTTAATTGCGTAATTCCTTTAATGGGGCAGGAATTTGAATTGTGAAAATAATTTTTAAATTTTTAAGAGGAATTTCATTTTATAAATTGATTATAATGCTAATTTTGTAGCGATATGAATATAAAAAGATGCACTAGTTTATTTTTAGCATTTCTACTATTGGTTTCCAATGTAGGACTTGCTTTTGATGTGCATTATTGTGGAGGTAAGTTATCTTCTATTTCATTGAACAAAACTTTAGAAGCACCCCCAGTCAAAAAATGCTGCGGGATTGCTGTTAAAAAAAAATCATCTTGTTGTAAGGACAAAGTAGTTCATTTTGAAAAAAAATCAGATACTGCTACTATTAAAACATTCTTATTTCAGCTTGATTTTCCTTTACGCTACAAGAATTCAAAACAGTTGCTTTTCTTATTCCAAAATTTAAAAGTAAACAGCTAATTACTTATTATAGCGATGCTCATGCACCTCCGCTATTTAAGCTCTATCAACAATATATATTTTACGCCTATTTTAATGTTTTTTAAAATCAAATCATCTTGTATGGTTTGGATCTACTTTTTTAAGCATTAAAATTATTTCTCATGAAAAAAAATATACACTTTTTGCTGTGCTTTTACTTGTATTCCTGTTTTCGCACAAGAAAATTTGGAAGAAGTTAAAATTGTCAAAAAGTAAAAGGAATTAAAAAATCATATACACTTACAGGAAATACTTCACTTATAACAAGTAAAGAATTGCTTAAAGCAGCTTGTTGTAATCTCGCCGAAAGTTTTGAGACAAATCCATCTATCGATGTTAATTTTTCGGATGCATTGACAGGAACAAAGCAAATTAAAATGTTGGGACTTACAAGTCCGTATTTAATGATTACCGAAGAAAATGTTCCATCTGTTCGAGGAGCTTCTCAAGCTTACGGATTGTCATTTACTGGAATCTGTCTCGAAAGTATCCAGATTACCAAAGGAGAGGGAGCGTGGTAAATGGGTATGAAAGTATTTCGGGGCAAATAAATACAGAGTTGTTAAAACCGATGAATGATATTCCGTTTTTTTTAAATGCGATGGTTCTACATATTTTCGCTTCGAATTAAATACTCATTTTACGAAACAGCTTTCAGGTAAATGGGCAACAAGTTTATTAGTTCACGGAAATGCACGTGTTGCAAAAACAGATATGAATCATGATGGATTCTTGGATAATCCATTGGCAAAGCAAATCAATATTTTAAATCGTTATCAATATACTAATGCCGAAACAGGCTGGGTTGGTTTTGTCAATCTTAGATATATGAATGATAAAAGAAACAGGAGAGCTCGATTTTGATAAGGATCGTGATAAAAGGGACAACAAATTATTGGGGATCCGAAATTAACACGGAGCGAATTGATGTAGCTACTAAAATAGGTTATGTTTTTCCAGATATGCCTTATCAGAGTATTGGTTTCAGAATGCATTTAACAGTCATAATCAGAGATCTTATTTTGGCTTAAACCAATACGATATCAAACAGAATAGTTATTATTCTAATTTGATTTTTAATTCGATTATCGATAATACTAAGAATAAATTTGCTGCAGGATTAAATTTTGCATACGATCAATATAAGGAGTTTGTAAACGTAAATGATTATAGCCGAATCGATAACTCTGTTGGAGCTTTCTTTGATATACATATGATAACACAGATAATTTTAGTATTATTTTAGGAGGGAGAATTGATAATCATAATCGTTTAGGGACTTTTGTAACGCCACGTTTACATATGAGGTATAATCCTTGGGAGAAAGGAGTTTTAAGATTTTCGGCAGGAAGAGGAAAACGTTCAGCTAATATCTTTGCTGAGAACCAACAGCTATTTGCTAGTTCTAGAGTGTTTTCGATTCTGGATAAAAACGGTAAAATTTATGGGATGAGTCCAGAGATTGCTTGGAATTATGGGGTGAGCTTTTCGCAAAGGTTTTCTCTTTTGATAAACATGCCGAAGTAGTTTTTGATTTATACAGAACCGATTTCCAAAATCAGGTTGTTGTAGATGTAATGCAGAGTCCACAAGAAGTTTTGTTTTATAATTTAAAAGGAAAAATCATATGCAAATAGTTTACAGGTTGAGTTTAATTATGAATTGCTAAAGAGTTTTAATTTTCGTTCGGCGTATAAATATTATGATATCCGAACCGATTATTTATCAGTAAATTTCGAAAGACCTTTGCAAGCAAAACATCGTTTTTTTGGTAATCTGGAATACGAAACAAATCTAGTTGACGGCAAGCAGTGGAAAATGGATTATACTTTTAACTGGATTGGACAACAACAATTACCGAATACAGCTTCTATTCAAATAAGGATAGATTGCCTAATTTTTCGCCTTCTTATTCTTTAATGAATGCACAAGTAACCAGAGTTTTTTGGATACTTTTGAAGTGTATGTAGGAGGGGAGAACATTGGAAATTATCGACAAGACAAAGCAATCTTAGGAAGTGGTAACCCGTTTGGTAGTTGTGTCTCTTCTATGCTTCAATTGTATATGCTCCAGTTTTTGGACAAAATGTATTACGCAGGATTGCGATTTAAAATAAAATAAAACAACTTGTTTTTAATACATAGCTTTGTGTTGAATAAGACGTAACATATTAAAATTTAATAATTAGAATAGAACCTTTAAAATGAATAAAATGAAATCGAAGATTCACGAATTCCGAAACAACAAGATAAAAATGATAAGTAATAATGTAATAATAGTATTGGCAGTTGCTTTTTTTTCATTTGCCGCTCAGGCAACATAAATAAATAAACGCGAAATATGAAAACTAAGTAAGTGGTAATTGTGAGCACTGTAAAAAAAGAATAGAAAAAACGGCTTTCGGAGTTTCTGGAGTGAAATCTGCAATATGGATGTTAGTACTCATAAATTAAGCTTAATCCTAAATGAAGAGAAAACCTCGTCACAGATGTGAAAAATGCTATTGCTAAATCAGGTCATGATACCGACGTTGCGAAGGCTGCGCAAGATGTTTACGACGGTCTTCCGATGTGTTGTAAATATGAAAGAAATTAATATTAGAGCTTAACTTAGAATTTGGGCTTTTTTAGCGTTAATAAAACTTTAAAATGTCTTAATTTATTGTGGTTAAACTAATTTATTATTACTTTCACCAACTTATAAATTTAACAAATAAATCGCTTATATGAATAATTTTGATTGGACTCAATTAATTAATCCGGAGTTTTATATTACCCTTACCTTAGGTGGAGTTCAAATTGGTTTATACATTGTTATATTTATAGTTTTTGCCGAAACAGGACTTTTTGCAGGTTTCTTTTTACCTGGTGATAGCCTACTTTTTTTAGCTGGAATTTATAGCCGTGAATTAATTCAGAACATGGTTTATATAGAAAATGATTTCATAAATGTTTTTCTTCTTTCTTTAATGGTTGCTATTTCAGGAATTTTAGGTAATATGACTGGATACTGGTTTGGAGCCAAAAGCGGTTATTATTTATTTAAAAAAGAAGATACTTTTTGGTTCAAGAAGAAATACTTATTGCAGTCAAAAGATTTCTTTGAAAAGATACGGTGGCAAAGCTATAATCTATGCACGTTTTTTACCAATTTTTAGAACATTTGCACCTATAGTTGCAGGAATTGTATCTATGGATAAAAAGAAATTTATGTTTGATAATATATTAAGTTCGTTTTTGTGGGCTTTTATCTTAATCTTTTCAGGACATTACCTTTATGGGGTATTTTTGAAACAAGGAATTGATTTGAAACAACATATCGAATATATTATTATAATTATTGTTATCATAACGACTTTTCCAGTTTTAATGAAGTTACTAAAGAAAAGACCAGCAGATAAAATAGAGTAGTAGATGTTTAAATAAAAAATCCGAAGTTATACACTTCGGATTTTTTATTTCTAGACTTTTGTCAGGAATAAGATTTGAATATTCGTCGGATGCTGTAAATCTTTAGGTTTCTACTTTTATTTATAAATTAAAGATTAAGATTGTATTGCTGTTATTTGTTTTTAAACTACAGAAAGAGGTAGGTAGATTTTCAAATAAATAGAAACAAAAAAATCCGAAGCTATAAACTTCGGATTTTATTTTTAGACTTAAGTCAGGGATAGTATTACATCATTCCTGCATACCTCCACCCATTGGGTTTCCGCCTGCATTGTCTTCTTTAATGTCAATCAAAGCACATTCAGTTGTTAAGATCATACCTGCTACAGAAGCTGCATTTTCTAAAGCTACACGAGTTACTTTTTTAGGATCAATAATACCTGCTTTAAGCATATCTACATATTCATCTGTTTTAGCATTGTATCCAAAATCACCTGTACCTTCGGCAACTTTAGCAACAACTACAGAACCTTCAAGACCTGCATTTTCAACAATAGTTCTTAATGGAGCTTCTACTGCACGTGATACAATTTGAATACCTGTAGCTTCATCAGCATTGTCAGCTTTTATTTCGCTTAAAGCGTTTTTAGCTCTTAATAAAGCAACTCCGCCACCTGCAACAATTCCTTCTTCAACAGCAGCACGAGTAGCGTGTAATGCATCATCAACTCTGTCTTTTTTCTCTTTCATTTCTACTTCAGATGCAGCACCTACATAAAGAACAGCAACACCACCAGCTAGTTTAGCTAAACGTTCTTGTAGTTTTTCTTTGTCATAATCAGAAGTTGTAGCTTCCATTTGACCTTTAATTTGGTTCACACGATTTTTGATCATGTCTGCTTCACCAGCACCACTTACAATTGTAGTGTTATCTTTATCGATAGTTACTTTTTTAGAAATACCTAACATTTCGATTGTAGTATTTTCTAATGTATAACCTCTTTCTTCAGAAATCACAGTTCCACCAGTTAAGATAGCGATATCTTCAAGCATTGCTTTTCTTCTGTCACCAAAACCAGGTGCTTTTACAGCAGCAATTTTAAGAGCTCCACGTAATTTGTTAACTACAAGAGTTGATAAAGCTTCTCCGTCAACATCTTCAGCAATAATTAATAATGGTTTTCCTGATTGAAGCTACTGGTTGAGAACTGGTAAGAGTTCTTTTAAAGAAGAAACTTTTTTGTCATACAAAAGGATGTATGGGTTCTCTAATTCTACTTCCATTTTTTCAGGATTTGTAACGAAATATGGAGATAGATATCCTCTGTCAAACTGCATTCCTTCTACAACATCTACAAATGTATCTGTTCCTTTTGCTTCTTCAACAGTAATAACGCCTTCTTTTCCAACTTTTGCGAAAGCAGTAGCGATTAATTCACCAATTACTTTGTCGTTATTTGCAGAGATTGAGGCAATTTGTTTTATTTTTTCTGAATCACTTCCTACAACTTTTGCTTGTTTAGCTAAGTCGGCAACGATAGTTTCAACTGCTTTGTCGATTCCTCGTTTTAAATCCATTGGGTTAGCTCCAGCAGCTACGTTTTTCAAACCTTCTTTTACGATTGCTTGAGCTAAAACTGTAGCAGTTGTAGTACCGTCTCCAGCTAAATCATTAGTTTTTGAAGCTACTTCTTTAACCATTTGAGCTCCCATATTTTCTAATGGGTCTTTTAATTCAATTTCTTTTGCAACAGTAACACCATCTTTGGTTACGTTTGGTCCACCAAAAGATTTTCCGATGATAACGTTACGACCTTTTGGTCCTAAAGTTACTTTTACTGCATTTGCCAATGCATCTACACCACGTTTTAATCCATCACGTGCTTCTATATCAAATTTTATATCTTTTGCCATTTCTTATAATTTAGTTTAAGGTTTGAGTTGTTTCAGGTTTTCCCTGATACTTATACTTTATTCTTGAGACTTAAAGCCTGTAACTTGAAGTTTTTTTAGATTATCGCTAAGATATCATCTTCGCGCATAATCAAATAATCAGTTCCTTCATGTTTTAATTCAGTTCCTGCATATTTACCATAAAGTACTGTATCTCCAATTTTAACAGTCATAGTGTGGTCTTTAGTACCATTTCCTACTGCTACAACAGTTCCTTTTTGTGGTTTTTCTTTGGCGGTATCTGGAATAAAAATCCCTATGTAGTTTTAGTCTCTGCTGCAACTGGCTCAATAAGTACGCGATCTGAAAGCGGTTTAATGTTTAAAGTCATGATTTTATAATTATGTTATGTTTATAATTTTGTTTGCTTATAAACTTTCAGAAACTATGCCACCTTGAATAAACTGACATTATTTCTTATAAAAAATGCCAGCTTTGACAGGCTGGCATTTTTATATTTTATAAAGAATGTATTATTTCGCTGGGTTAGTTGCAGCAGGTGTTTCTTGAACTGGAGCTACAGGCGTTGTGCTTGGAGCTGTAGTAGCAGATTTCTCGATAAGTTTAGATTCTACATCGCTTAATGATCCTGTAAAACTTAAACTAGAAAGTAAGATTAATGCAATTAAGATTGTAGCTAACGTCCAAGTACTTTTATCTAAAAAGTCTGTTGTTTTCTGTACGCCACCTAACATTTGAGATCCACTAATTGTTGATGATAATCCTCCACCTTTAGGGTTTTGAACCATGATTACTACGATCAATAGAAAACAAACTATTGTGATTAAAACTAAAAAAATTGAAAATGTGCTCATTGTTTAATTATTATTGTTATTTTGTTGTAATGTCTTAATATCCGATATGCGGTCTGCAAAGAAACTAATTTTTTCTGGATATTTCAAAATTAATATTTCATATGCTTGTATTGCTTTTGTGTATTTTTTTTGTTCCAAATATACTCTAGCCAGAGTCTCAGTCATTAAGTAAGAATTGTCATCTTTGTTGATGTCTATCTGAATGTTAGCTGCAACTGTTGTCGTCGATTTTACAGGAGATATTTTTGGGCTAGTTTCGATGAACTTGTCAATTAACTCCGCTTTCTTCTTTTTCTCTTTGTTGATTTCGATTAATGCAGTGTCTATTTCAATAGGTGGAACTCCTTGTTTTTCTTCTTTCTTTTCCTCTTTTCGTTCAATTGGTTCTGTTCTAGAAAGTTGAAGCCATTCTTGAAAGGAATGTTTTTCTTTTGCAGAAAAATCCAGAGGCTTGCCTAATTCTAGGTTTTCTTCTGCAATTTCTATAGCCTCTTCTGTTGCTTTTATATTTACTTCAATATTTGGTATTGAAGCTTCTTTTATTGAAGTAAGGATAGATTGCTCAATAGGATCTATAAATTTAGTTTCTACCTTTTCTGTTGCTTCTTCCTCTATTGCAATCTCAGGTAAAAGATGCTCACTATCAATAACGGTTATATCCAAAAGCGCCAAAGCTTTCTTATCGTAATATTCTTTTTGAATGGTTGAAAAAGTTTCAGATGTTATAAAATCAAATAAAATAGCTCTATCTGTTGTATGTGCAGCAGTAACTTTTAAGGCATAATTATACTTAAAACTGTTTTGACTATAAAGTCCTTTTAATCGCAATGCTCTTGCACTTTGAAAATAGGGGAATTCATTCAATACATTACCTAATTCATCCGTTTGCTTTTCTGTAATAGCATCGGGTCTGTTTATTAGGTACGTATAATCGTTAACATTCATTATATTCTGTTGTTTAATCTTTAAATTGTTTATTTATGTACTCGTCTTTTTTTGAATCGAATTAGCGATTAACCAATTAAACGAATCAACCTTTTACCATTTTGCTAATGACTCATTAAATATATCTTGGGTAATACGGTCAAGAATTTCTTTTATAGCTGTATCTTTTATTGGGCCTATAAGTTGATCTTGTGCCGGGTAGTCATAATAAAATTCGAATGATTTTTCAAAATCATCTGTTTCTTTCTTTCTATTAGTGAATCGTACGTTTACACGAATTTTTAATCTGTTTTGTGATGCCTGTTGATCTGCAGTTGCAGTCATCGGACTAATTCTGTAATCTGTAATCTCTCCTTCGTACATTAAATCCGCACCTGAACTCACTAAGTTTAAGTTGGTTTGGTTTTGGATTAAATCTTGTAATTGTAAAGTAAAAGTACGATCTAATCCTGGTTCAATTAAATCAGCGTTGTTCTGGAAGTAATTTACTTGAAATGTTTTTGCATCTATTTTACCTGTTCCCGTAAAGTTGTAAACGGAACAGCTACTAAAGGTAAAAACAATTACAATTATAATTAGGTACTGTATATTTCTCATTTTATTTTTTAAAAGCCCCAAAGGTATTTATTTTAGTTGTCAATTTTTACACAATTTGAATGTGTTATTTTACAAATCAAATTGTTTTATTTTTCTATACAAAGTTCGTTCCGAAATACCTAGTTCGTCTGCTGCAGCTTTTCGTTTTCCTTTGTTTTTCTCTAATGATTTTTTAATCATTTCGATTTCTTTTTGCTCCAATCGTAAAACCTCTTCTTCTTCGATTGTTTCTGCAAATAAATAATTATCTTCATTAGAAGACTGGTATTGTTCCTCCCGACTAGGAGTGGTCATAACAGCAGTTCTTGGTTCTTCTTCAAAGTCAATTTCACTATCATTTTCTTGTGAACCATATATTTTTTTGATCAAGTTTTTATTGGTTTCTTGTACATTTGCACTACCATTTTGCATTAACTCAAGTGTAAGTTTTTTTAAGTCATGCAAATCACTTTTCATGTCAAAAAGGACTTTGTATAAAATCTCTCTTTCAGTATTAAAGTCGCTATCATTTTTCTTCTCATTAATTACTGAAGGTAAATTTGGGCCTTCTGTCGGTAGATAAGATTGTAATGTTGCAAGAGTAATATCTCGATTGGTTTCTAGAACTGAAATTTGCTCGGCTACATTTCGTAATTGACGAACGTTACCGTTCCATCTAAATTTTTGTAATAGTTGAACAGCATCATCATCCAGTTTTAATGGAGGCATTTTGTATTTATGAGCAAAATCGGATACGAATTTTCTAAACAATAAGTGAATGTCTTCTTTACGCTCACGTAATGGAGGCAAAGTGATTTCAACTGTACTCAGACGATAGTATAAATCCTCACGAAATTTACCTTTTTCGATAGCGTTGAATAGGTTTACGTTGGTTGCAGCTACAATTCTTACATTAGTTTTTTGTACTTGTGATGAACCTACTTTTATGAATTCACCATTTTCAAGTACACGAAGTAATCTTACTTGTGTGGTAAGTGGTAATTCTCCAACTTCATCCAGAAATATAGTTCCACCATCGGCAACTTCAAAATAACCCTCACGAGTACTTGTTGCACCAGTAAAAGCTCCTTTTTCGTGGCCAAATAACTCACTATCAATAGTTCCTTCGGGAATAGCACCGCAGTTTACAGCTATGTATTTTCCGTGTTTTCTATGCGAAAGTGAATGTATAATTTTGGGGATACTTTCTTTACCAACACCACTTTCTCCAGTTACCATTACCGAAATATCGGTTGGTGCTACCTGAATTGCTTTTTCGATGGCGCGATTAAGCTTAGGATCATTTCCAATAATTTCAAAACGTTGTTTTATAGCTTGAACTGTCTCCATTTATATTTTTGTTTGAAGTTTTTTTGTTTCAGATTTAAGCTATTGTGTAACTTGAAACCTGAAATTTGAAACTAAAATTTGTTTAATTCATTTCAGAATATCCAACTGCTTCACCTTTTAATGTTCCACTGGTACAGCTTGTAATTTTTACATTTACAAAATCACCAATTTTATAATCTTCTTTAGGGAAAACTACGGTAATACTTTGTGAATTTCTTCCAGAGAATTCCTCTTTTGATTTTTTCGAAACTTTTTCAACTAAAACTTCTACAGTCTGTCCGATAAATTCTTCAGAACGAAACCAAGCATGTTTTTGTTGTAAATCAACAATTTCTTGCAGTCTTCTAGCTTTGGTTTCTTCGGTAACATCATCTTCCATTTTTCTTCCAGCTAGAGTTCCAGGACGTTCGGAATACGAATACATATAGCCAAAATTGTACTTTACATATTCCATTAAACTCATTGTGTCTTGATGGTCTTGCTCTGTCTCTGTTGGGAAACCAGCTATCATATCTTGGGATATTGAACTATTTGGAATTATTGTTTTGATTTTGTCAATCAAAGTCATGTATTCTTCACGCGTATGTAAGCGGTTCATTTCCTTTAATATTCTGTTGCTTCCAGACTGAACTGGTAAATGTATGTGTTTGCATATGTTTGGGTATTTTGCAATAATATGCAAAACACTTTCGTGCATATCTTGTGGATTTGAGGTTGAAAATCTAATACGCATTTTAGGATAAGTTACTGCTACCATTTCTAGTAATTGGTCGAAATTTACAGCAGTTGCTTTTTGCATATCTGAGGCATTGTCAAAATCTTTTTTTAATCCACCACCATACCATAAGTAGCTATCTACGTTCTGACCTAATAGTGTGATTTCTTTAAAGCCTTTATTCCATAAATCCTGAATCTCATTCATGATACTCTGTGGTTCACGACTGCGTTCACGTCCACGAGTAAAAGGTACCACACAAAAGGTACACATATTATCACAGCCACGGGTAATTGAAACTAAAGCTGTGATTCCGTTACTCATTAATCGAACAGGTGAAATGTCACCGTAGGTTTCATCTTTTGATAAAATTACGTTTATCGCATCACGACCTTCTTCGACTTCGCTTAATAAATTAGGTAAATCTTTGTAGGCATCTGGGCCAACAACAAGATCTACTATTTTTTCTTCTTCTAGAAATTGACTTTTCAAACGTTCAGCCATACATCCCAAAACTCCAACCTTCATTTTTGGGTTAATGCGTTTTACGGCATTGTATTTCTCCAAACGTTTACGGATTGTTTGTTTAGCTTTGTCACGAATAGAACAGGTGTTTACCAAAACTAAATCGGCTTCTTCAAGAACCGAAGTTGTATTGTAACCACCATCTGATAAAATTGAAGCTACAATTTCGCTATCCGAAAAATTCATCGCACAACCGTAGCTTTCTATAAAGAGTTTCTTAGTATTCTCAGGTTTATTTTCTAAAACAAGACTTTCGCCTTGTTTGCTTTCTTCAATAATCTTTTCCATAAGGCACTTTCAAAAGTGTATTTTAATAAGGCCACAAATGTACGATTATTTGTGTGATTATGACAAGATGTCAGATGAAGATTTAACATTGTTTTGTATTTTTACTTAACATGAAAAAACTCTCTTTAGAATAAAGAGAGTTTTAGCTAACAAATAAAAAAAAACTAAATGAGTTTAGAATAGATTGACTTCTAGTTGTACTCGGGCAATTTTGTTTTCAGGGTTCCACATTGCAGTTGCTGAAACAGGTAATTTATAATTGAATACGGAAATTTCCTTGGTAGCTTTTATTCCAGTGTTTACAATCCCAAAACTACTTTCTGTTTTATTTGTGTATAGGAAATTGTTTCCATCAAGTGCAAAACCAGCTCCCATAAAAATATCCAGATTTACTTTTTGATTTTTAATGACTGGATAACTTAACTCGGTATAAGTTGAGTACTTGCTTTTATAACTGTTATTACTGTTCAGTTCTCTGTCTTTTAATCCGCTGTAAAGTATTATGTCGACTTCTACTCGTAATGGGAAAGATTCCGGGAAACGATACGAAGTTCTTAAGTCTATAAGATGAGTACTTGTGAGTTTGTTGTAATTAAACACTTCGGGATTTTCAATTCCGGTAGTATTAAATAAATCCCATAATCCAATTGAAAAATTATTTTTTTGATATTGAATGTAGTAGTTTATTTCACGGTATTTCCCGTCAAATCCCGCACCACCCCATATTCCGACAGTAAAATTTCTTTCTTTATCAAATGTATAATGAATATTCCCAGTAGCAGTCATACCATCATTAATGATAAGTCCTCTCCATAGGTGACTTGTTTTTAAGTCAACATTAAAGTCTAAACGGGATGGTTTTGTGTTTTCTGTTGAAACGAAACTACTATCTGAGTCTGCTGTTTTTTGAGCGTATCCAGTTAGCCCTATAATTGAGATTATAGAGAAAAATAGTATTTTTTTCATGATTTCTTATTTTATAAAAAAGATATTTAAAGTAGTGTCATATATAAGAGTGCTGCTAAACCAGATCCGATGATAGGGCCTATGATCGGAATCCATGCATAATCCCAGTTACTACTTCCTTTAAAAAGAAGGGAGTGTGTAATGCGAGGGCCTAAATCTCTCGCTGGATTAATTGCATAACCTGTAGTGCCACCTAAAGAAAGACCGATTGCCCACACCAAAATAGCAACTGGTAAAGCGCCAATAGAACCTAGTCCAATTTTGGCATCAGTAGCGGTACCTATACTAAGTTCAGGACCTGCAATGTAGAAGATTACAAAGATTAGAACGAAAGCTCCGATTATCTCACTGATTAAATTTGAAAAGTTGTTTCTAATGGCTGGTATTGTACTAAAGCAGGCTAGTTTTGAACCTTCATCTTCGGTTATAGAAAAATGGTCTTTATGGAATAACCAAACTAGGAATGCGCCTAACATAGCTCCTATTAATTGTGCAATAATATATGAAGCAACTTGGCTCCAAGCAAATTTGCCTATAATGGCTAAGCCAATTGTTACCGCGGGGTTTAGATGCGCGCCACTAATTGGTCCTGCGATAGTTACACCTACAAAGACTGCAAATGCCCATCCAGTAGTGATTACTATCCATCCAGAGTTGTTTCCTTTTGTTCCTTTAAGAACCACGTTTGCTACAACTCCGTTACCTAATAAGATAACGAACATTGTGCCAATAATTTCTGCAATAAATGGTGACATCTTCTTATTTTTTTATTGATTTATCTCCTAATCTTCAATCCAATTTGTAGTACGGCCTACAGCTTTGTTCCAGTTGTGTACTAATTTATCTACTTCTGCTTTTGGCATTTCTGGTGAGAATTCACGGTCAATAGACCATTGTTTTTGCAATTCGTCTATGCTTTTCCAGTATCCTACAGCTAATCCAGCTAAGTAGGCAGCTCCCAATGCTGTTGTTTCTAGTGTTTTAGGTCTGATTACCTTAAATCTGAATAGATCAGATTGAAATTGTAACATTAAATTATTGACAACTGCTCCACCATCTACTCTTAATTCTTTTCCTTCATTTCCAAAGTCAGCTTCCATTGATTTTGCTAAGTCAAATACTTGGTAAGCAATTCCTTCTAAGGTTGCTCGTGCTATATGTGCGTTTGTTGTTCCTCTGGTAATTCCAAAAATTGCTCCTCTGGCATATTGATCCCAGTGAGGGGCGCCTAACCCTGTCAAAGCTGGGACAAAATATACGCCACCATTATCGGGTACACTTGCTGCTAAAGTTTCGATTTCATCAGATGAATTAATCATTTTTGCGCCATCTCGTAACCATTGTACAGCTGCTCCTCCTACAAATACACTTCCTTCCAGGGCATAAGTTGTTTTTCCGTTTATTTTCCAGGCAACTGTTGTGAGTAAGTTATTTTTAGAATAAACAGGTTTGTCTCCTGTATTCATTAGCATAAAGCAACCTGTTCCATAAGTGTTTTTTACCATTCCTGGTTCTGTGCATAGCTGTCCAAAAAGAGCTGCTTGCTGATCTCCAGCTACACCAGAGATTGGAATTTTTGTTGAGAATAATGTTGTACAAGTTTCACCATATATTTCACTACTTTGTTTTATTTCAGGTAGCATTGCTCTTGGAATATTAAATAATTTCAATAATTCAGTATCCCATTCTAATGTATGAATGTTTAGCAGTAAGGTTCTACTTGCATTAGAGACATCAGTCATGAACATTTTGCCTCGTGTTAGTTTCCAGATAAGCCAAGTGTCTACAGTACCGAAGCATAACTTTCCTTGTTCTGCTTTCTCGCGTGCTCCTTCAACATTATCTAAAATCCATTTTAATTTAGTACCAGAAAAATAGGCATCTAGTTTTAATCCAGTCTTTTCTTGAATCATGTCTGAAAGACCTTGAGCTTTTAATTCGTCACAATATTTTGCTGTTCGACGATCTTGCCAAACAATAGCATTGTATAGAGGTTCGCTAGTTTCTCTGTCCCATACAATCGTTGTCTCGCGTTGATTGGTAATTCCAATTGCAGCTATTTCTTTTCCTGAAATTCCCATTTTTGCAATAACTTCGGCTGCAACACTAATTTGTGAATACCAAATTTCATTGGGATCATGTTCTACCCATCCTGGTTTTGGGAAGATTTGTTCATAGGGTTTTTGAGAAATGCTTACAATTTTGCCATCATGGTTGAATATGATGGCTCTAGAGGAGGTGGTACCCTGATCTAGTGTTAGGATAAATTTGTTTTCCATAATGGTGAGTTGTTAATAGTGAATTGTTAATGGTGTTTTTCTTGGAAATCTGATAAAATGAATCCGTTTGCAAGATGTTTAAATTCTGATATTTGTCTTTGTGCCCATGTTTCGTCATGGTCTAATTCTTTAGCTAATAATAGAGCTACTTTTTCACAAGAAGCAATAGCTGCGCGTGCATCTAAAAATAATAAACGAACTCTTCTTGCAAGTACATCATCTATAGTTCTTGCCATTTCATGACGAATTGCCCAAGCTACTTCTGCCATAGTGTAGTCGTAATCTGGATGTAATTTTTCTTTTAATTCAGGTTCGTTATTTTGTAACTCTAGTATTTTTGGAATATCAGTTCCGTATATGTATAAGTGGTTTTCTCGAGCTTTTGTGTCTGTTTGTTTATTCCCGTGAATTGGAATGTGCTCTGTTTTACATTTCATTTTTGGTAAATGGTGCACAGTGATCGCTTTGTCTATGATGTCTTCGGCAATTTTTCTGTAGGTGGTCCATTTTCCTCCAGTTATGGTTATTAATCCAGTTTCAGAAACAATTATTTTGTGACTTCTGGAAACTTCTTTAGTGCTTTTTCCTTCTTTTTCGGGTGCTGCTAATGGTCTTAATCCAGCAAAAACAGATAGAACATCTGCGCGCGTAGGTTTTTTGACTAAGAATCGTTGTGCGGTTTCTAATACGAATTCAATTTCTGTTTCTAATGCAATTGGTTCTAAGCTGTGTTTTTTAATTAAAGTGTCTGTTGTTCCGACTACTACTTTATTATGCCAAGGCACTGCAAACAAAACTCTTCCGTCACTTGTTTTAGGTATCATTAATGCTTGGTCACCGGGTAAAAATGATTTGTCGAATACAAGGTGAATTCCTTGACTTGGAACGATGTATTTTTTGTATACGGTATCGTTTAGTTTCATTATTGCATTAGTGAAAACTCCAGTTGCATTTATGACAGCTTTTCCTTTTATTTCGTATTTCTCACCAGATTCATGATCTACTATCTCAACACCTGTAACTTGGTTTTTGTCATCTTTTAATAAGCCAATAACTTTAGCGTAGTTTAAAAGGCAAGCGCCATTTTCTACTGCAGTTTGTGCAATATTTATAGCTAAACGGGAATCATCGAATTGGCCATCTTGATAGATAACACCACTTACTAGGCCTTTTGGTTCTACAGTAGGGAGTAACTCGATAGTTTTTTTCTTTGAAATATATTTAGATCGGCCTAAACTCAGTCTTCCTGCTAGTAAGTCATATATAGTAAGGCCTATGGTGCGAAATAGCCTCCCCACCAATTGTAATTCGGTATAACGAAAGATTGATTTTTAACTAGATGACCTGCATTTTCGAGCCATTATTCCCTCTTTCTTTTAAAGCTTCAGTTACTAGAGAAATATCACCTTGTTCTAGATAACGAACACCTCCGTGAACTAATTTAGTACTTCTGCTAGAAGTTCCTTTGGCAAAATCTTCCCCTGCTTCAATCAAAACAGTTTTGTATCCTCTGCTTGCGGCATCAAGAGCTGTTCCTAGTCCGCTAGCACCTCCTCCAATAACGATTACATCCCATTCAGAGGTTTGTTTTAGTTTTGCTAATTGTTCTATTCGTTTCATTGTTTGGTTTTATTTGTTTCGTATTCTTTTATAATGCTTTCGAATAACAAACTTAATGAAATTAAACGAAACCAAATAAAATAAAGTGAAATTTATTTTATTATTTTATTTTTGTATCTTTCGGCATGAAGAATCTTAATATTAAAACAACATTATGGCCATTATCAACAGAAGACAAGAGGATATACTTAAAGAATTAGATCAGAAAGGATATGTTAATGTGGTTGATTTATGTGAAATGTATAATGTTTCAACCGTAACCATACGAAAGGATCTGAACTTTTTAGAAAATGAAAAGTTACTACATCGTACGCATGGAGGAGCAAGCAAAAAGCCGATTTATGCTTTTGAAAGAGATGTTAATGATAAAGAAACTTTGCAGGTAGAGCAAAAAAAGCAAATAGCCAAAGAAGCTTTAAAGTATATTAGTGAACACGACTATATTATATTAGGTTCAGGTTCGAATATTCATTACTTATCTCGAATAATTACTGGATTTCAAAAACTAACGGTGCTTACTCCTTCATTAAAAGTATCTTTAGAGCTTAGTAAAGAAATGAATATTGATACAATACAATTAGGTGGAGATGTTCGAAATAGTTCTACTTCAGCAGTTGGTCCGATTGCCGAAGCAACTTTGAGTCAGTTTTCTTGTAATAAATTATTTCTGGGTACAGATGGAGTTCATTTAGAATTTGGTTTGAGTACATCAAATGCTTTAGAAGCACATTTAAATCAAGCTATGATTGAAGTCGCAGAAAAGGTTATAGTGCTTGCAGATTCTACAAAGATGAATATAAGAGGTTTTGGGAAAATCTGTAATTTGAATAAAATTGATGTGCTTATTACTGATGATGGTATTGATGCAGGAACTAAGGCGAAACTGGAAGAAATTGGAATTGATGTGGTTGTAGCAGGAAAACTTTAGTTGATAGAGAGAGTATTATATTTTGGTTATTCAATAAGGTGAATATTTTGAATATATTTAAGTGTTTATATTGCAGGAATAGGTTTGTTATTTTGCTTGTATTTGAGGACTTATTAGTAGTGTAAAATATTTTTAAAATTTACTAAAGTGCAATATTTAAAAAAAATAGATACTTTTGTTCCAGAAAAATAGAGTAATGGCAAAGAATTTAGTAATAGTTGAGTCACCTGCAAAGGCAAAAACAATAGAGAAATTTTTAGGAAGTGATTTTCAAGTAGAGTCAAGTTATGGGCATATTGCCGACTTGCCTTCGAAAGAAATTGGTGTTGATGTAGAGAATGGTTTTAAACCTAAATATGAAGTTTCTCCAGATAAAAAAGCTTTGGTTAGTAAGCTAAAAACATTATCTAAGAATGCCGAAATGGTTTGGTTAGCAAGTGATGAGGATCGCGAGGGGGAGGCTATTTCATGGCATCTTGCCGAGGAATTAAAATTGGACACAAAAAAAACCAAGCGAATTGTTTTTCATGAAATTACAAAATCGGCTATCCTAAAAGCAATTGAGAATCCAAGAGAAATAGATTATAATTTGGTTAATGCGCAACAGGCACGTCGTGTATTAGATAGATTAGTAGGATATGAATTGTCTCCTGTTTTATGGAGAAAAATTAAAGGAGGTTTATCGGCAGGACGTGTGCAGTCAGTTTCTGTACGTCTAATTGTAGAAAGAGAACGTGAAATTCAAAATTTTAAAGCTGTAGCATCATATTCTGTTGTTGCAGAGTTTACTAATGAAAGCGGAAAAACGTTCAAGGCTAAATTGCCTAAAAATTTTAATACAAAAAAAGAAGCCGAAGATTTTTTAAATAAAAACATAGGTTCTTCATATAAGGTTTCAGACTTAGAAACGAAACCTACCAAAAAATCACCAACAGCACCATTTACAACTTCTACCTTGCAACAAGAGGCAGCGAGAAAATTGTATTTGCCAGTTGGAATCACAATGCAGTTAGCACAACGTTTATACGAAGCAGGACTTATTACTTATATGAGAACTGATAGTGTTAACCTTTCTAAGGATGCAATGGATGCTGCACAAGCAGAAATTATTAAATCGTACGGTAAAGAATTTTCAAAACCGAGAACCTTCACAAATAAGAGTAAAGGGGCACAAGAAGCACACGAAGCGATTCGACCTACAGATATGTCACGTCATACAGTAAATATTGACAGAGACCAAGCGCGTTTGTACGATTTGATTTGGAAAAGAACATTGGCTTCACAAATGAGTGATGCACAATTGGAAAGAACCAATGTGAAAATTGAAGCTAATAATCATAATGAAATATTTACAGCATCTGGAGAAGTTTTGCTTTTTGAAGGATTCTTGAAAGTGTATCTTGAAGGTCATGATGAAGATGAAGAGGAACAGGAAGGGATGTTGCCAGCAATGAAAGTGAGTGAGAAATTAATAAATAACTACATCACGGCAACAGAAAGATATTCAAGACCGCCAGCTCGTTATACAGAGGCGTCTTTGGTGAAGAAATTGGAAGAGTTGGGTATTGGTCGACCTTCTACTTATGCACCAACTATTTCTACGATCATCAATAGAAATTATGTTGAAAAAGGAAATCTTGACGGACAGGAACGTAATTATACACAACTTACTTTACAATCTAATAAGGTAGGAGAGAAGTTGCTTAAGGAAAATACAGGTTCAGATAAAGGGAAGTTGGTTCCTACAGATATCGGAACAATTGTTACTGATTTCTTGGTTAAGAATTTTGGGACAATATTAGATTATAATTTTACAGCAAAAGTAGAGCAGGATTTTGATGAAATTGCTGAAGGAAATATAGATTGGGCACAAATGATGCAGGAGTTTTATGATAAATTCCATCCAAATGTGAAAGATGTTGAGGCGAATGCAGAAAGAGAAAGCGGAGAGAGAATATTAGGTAAAGATCCAGTTTCGGGAAGACCGGTTTCTGTTCGTTTAGGGAAATTTGGTCCAATGGCACAAATTGGGGAGCCGGATGATGAAGATAAGAAATTTGCCAGTTTAATGGCTGATCAGAATATTGGAAATATAACCTTGGAAGAAGCTTTGAATTTATTTTTATTGCCTAAAAACTTAGGTGAATATAAAGGAGAAGAAGTAGAAGTGAACAACGGGCGTTACGGACCTTATGTTCGTCATGGCAGTGTTTTTATTTCGTTGCCAAAAGGAGAAGATCCTTTAGATGTAACAATTACTAGAGCGCAAGAGTTGATAGATGAAAAAGCACTTGCTGATGCGCCTATTGCAGTTTATAAAGGAGAAGGAGTTCAAAAAGGAGTGGGGCGTTTTGGTCCATTTATCAAATGGAATGGATTGTTTATTAATGTAAGTAAAAAATACGATTTTGATAATTTGTCACAATTGGATATTGAAGCTTTGATTGAAGATAAACTTCAGAAAAATATTGATAAAGTACTTCATAACTGGGAAGAAGAAGGAATCTTGGTTGAAAAAGCACGTTGGGGACGTTCAGTTATCACAAAAGGTAAAATTAAAATTGAACTAAGTAAAGATGTTGATGCTACAAAATTAACATTAGCTGAAGTTCAGGAAATGATAGCGAAGAAAACCCCAGTAAAAAAGACAGCTGTTAAAAAAGCGCCAGCGACCAAAAAAGCTGTAGTGAAAAAAACTGTAGCAAAAAAGAAATAAAAAATGGAATTTGATTTTTCTACAACCAGTTGCCGAAGAAATTCTAAACTACGTTGATACATTGTCTTCTCAGGAATTGGGAAGTAAAATAGTTTTGCATACCAAAGAACGATTTCCAGATATAACGAAGGTTAATATTGCTATAATTGGGGTTTTAGATAATCGCGGAGATACATCAGCGATTAATGATGTGGATTTAAAACCATTTCGAAAAAAACTATATGGCATGTTTCTGGAAATTGGGATATGTCTATTGCTGATTTAGGAGATATTGTGCCAGGAGATTCAGTAGATGATACCTATTATCTTTGAAGAAAATAACTGCAGCTTTAATAAAAAACAGAGTGGTGCCTATAGTGATAGGAGGATCTCAGGATTTAACATATGCATTATATCGTGCTTATGATGATTTAGAGCAGATGGTTAATTTGGTTGCAGTTGATAATAAATTTGATTTTGGAAAAGAAAGTGAAAATTCTTCAGTAGCTTCTTATTTAACTAAGATTATAGTAGACGCACCTAATAATCTGTTTAATTACTGTAATATTGGGTATCAGACTTATTATAATTCACAAGAAGAGATCGATTTAATTGAGAAATTGCTTTTTGATGCTTATCGATTAGGTGAGATTTCAAATAAAATTGCATTAGCTGAGCCAGTTTTTAGAGATGCTGATTTAGTGAGTTTTGATTTGAATTCAGTTAAATCTGCCGATTCAGGAAATACTTTTGCTTTTGAACCTAATGGTTTTGATGGTAAAGAAATTTGCTCGCTTGCGAGATATGCAGGAATTAGTGAACAAGGTCTTACTTTTGGTGTGTTTAATCATAATAATACATTGCAGGAAGCTCCAATAATAGCACAGATAGTTTGGTATTTTATAGAAGGGTATCATTATCGCTCAAATGAGTATCCATACGGTAGTCGAAAAAACTATTTAAAATATATAGTTCCGTTAGAAGAAGAGGAGTTAGTTTTTTATAAAAGTGACAAAACAGACCGTTGGTGGATAGAGATACCTTTTATTTCAAATGGGAATAATAAATTGAAGTAAAGAAGACGTCGTTATCTTGTTCCTATGATGAATATTTGATCGCTTGTAATCAGGAATTACCTGAAAGATGGTGGAAAGCACAGCGGAAAAATACTGTGTAATCGTTTTCGTAATAAGATGCTAATGATTTAAGGTTTTTTTGAATGATTGTTTTTGGTATTATTAATAGGTTAAAATTTACAAATATTAAAATTTAACGTTTTTTGGCGGTATTTCGTGGCAGTTTATCGACTAAATATTTTTTTTTTATTTTTTTTAACTTTAATTTTGGACCGTGAAATAAATTACACAAAAAGCTATTGTTTTTTTAAAAAATAATAAATAGGTTTACGGACTTATAATAATGAATAGATAATCCAAATATATATGAAGAAGTTTATTGCATTTGCGGCATTTTTAACACTAATGATTAGTTGTGGTAGGTCAAGTGACAAAGGAGAATTGGTAGGTGTTAAAGGCGGGAAACGGTATCCAGAAAAACCTTATGGAATGACTTTGATTCCAGGGGGATCTTTTATCATGGGAAGTCGGATGATGACTTGGCTCAAGTAGAGGATGCGCCAACAAAAACCGTTACCGTTCGTTCTTTTTATATGGATGAAACAGAGATAACAAATAGTGAATATCGTCAATTTGTAGAATGGGTTAAAGATTCTACAATGAGAGTTCGTTTGGCTATTATGGCTAAAAAATGGGGAAAGTCAGCGAGTCTAAAGGTAAAAAAGGAGGAAGTATAGGAGATTATGCTTTTAACGATTCTGACCCAGAAAAAATGACAGCTTATGATAAGTATATGTACGATAATTATTATAGTATTGGTACTGCTGACGACCCGATATGCTGGAAGAAAATTAAACAAAAAAGTAAAATTAGCTAAGAGTACACAAGCATATCCAGATGAGTATTATGCAGAAGTAATGGATTCTATGTATATTCCAGTTGAAGAATCATATAATGGTTTAAGAACTATGGATGTTAATAAGTTGAAATTTAGATATTCTTGGATGGATATTCAGGCTGCAGCTAAAGCTAAAGTAGGAAAGAAAAGATTTCGTTAAGACAGAAGAAGTTAAGGTTTACCCAGATACAACAGTTTGGATTAAAGATTTTACCTATTCATATAATGAGCCAATGCATAATGATTATTTCTGGCATAAAGCATATGGAGATTATCCTGTTGTAGGAGTAAAATTGGGGACTCGAGGCAAAAGCATTTTGTGCTTGGAGAACTTTAAACAAAAACTCATACATAAAATCAAAAAAGAAAGGACATGACTTAGTAAACTCTTTCAGATTGCCAACAGAGGCAGAATGGGAGTATGCTGCTAGAGGGGGTCTAGAATCAGGAACTTACCCTTGGGGAGGTCCTTATATCAGAAATGATAGAGGCTGTTTTATGGCTAACTTTAAACCAAATAGAGGAGATTATGCTGCAATAATGCTTTGTATACAGTAGGTGCTGCCTCCCTAACAACAGGAGCATGTATTAACCTT
>NZ_JBXBAV010000027.1:0-3558 GCF_056783245.1 Flavobacterium sp. TC780
TTACGTATTGCTAAGGTTAATACATGCTCCTGTTGTTAGGGAGGCAGCACCTTTCAATGCTATTTTATTTTGTAAACTCATTCTTATTAAGTCTTTCATCTTTTATGATGCTGGTAACAAGCCATACATATTCTTTTTTTGTTTTATCATATCCAAGTGCTTTAAAACTGTTGCCAAATGGGCAAGCTGGCATATTACTATATCCTTGTCTCAATTCAAAATTATCAGGATTGGCATTAAATTCTTCTTTAAAAACTTTTCTCATCCCATATTTCATAGGGACAGGATCATCACACACGTACGTGTCGATAGGAATATTCAATTTCTTAGAAATCATAGAATCGTCATAATAATGTTCTCCCATTAAATCAATTAATAATCCTTTTTTTTCAGATTTTTTATCATTTATGGTGAACAAGAATTGTGAATCAACCGCATTTTCAGAAATTTCAAATTGAAATCCATTTTCTACATCGAACTCATCAACAGCTACCTTCTTATTTGTGTTAGTGCAAATAAGATGTTCATCTCTTACTTCATAATTATCCTGATATCCTTTTTCTCGTAATTCATTTACTGCTCCTAGCAGATTGTTTTCGTTTAATTTCATAATATATGGTGGGTATTAATTTTTATATAAAGTATAATCCAAAAACTCCTGTAATGTAAATAACAATAGCAATCCAAGAATCCAAGCCAATTCCAAAATATCTTTTAGGGAATTTTATGACCATTCCTAGGACAAAGGTAAGTGTGAGTATCATGGATAGGGCTGTGAGGTACAAATCGGTTTTTCTCGCTTCTGGTAGAATTGATGCGCTATTTAAAATATTTGCCAATAAAAATAATAACGGTAAAAATGAATTTCCTCCAAAAATATCGCTAACTAAGATATTATACTTTTTCGTTTTTATAAATGCTAATCCGCCAGATATTTCAGGTAATGCGGTAACTAAAGAGAGAATTGTTGCACCAAATACTACTCCAGAAACTTGATAATGAGTAGCAATTTGCTCACTTGTTTCAGCAAGGATGTAACCAAAGAATAAGATAATTATCGAAATGAGCATCATATAAAAAATTGCTTTTTTTCTACTATATTTTATTCCATGCTCGGGATTAATCTCTGGCATAGGTATTAAGTTCCCTGCTTCACATCTTTTTAAAGTTAGCAAACTAAGAACCCAAGCAATAACTATCAAGATTTCTATTGGCGAAATTCTCAAGTTTACATGCATCTGATCCAGTTGCGAGCCTAGAATCACAAGAGACAGAATAAGGACTAAAAAAATGCCCTGTGAAATGGCGTTAGTATTTGATGTTATTGTTGTAATGGGGTGCGCTTCTTTTCGAGTCATAAAATCAAAAAAGCCTAATAAAACCGTTTGAATTGCAATGCCTCCTAAAATGTTCCCAATGGCTAATGAAGTATCCCCTTGCAAAGTCCCTTTAATTACAATGGCAACTTCAGGTAAATTGACCACCAATGAAAGTAGAATGGTTCCCCCAAATGCAGCTCCTAATTTAAATTCATCATTTAAAAAGTCAACAATATGTGATAACTTATGACTAAAATACCAAATTATACTTCCAGAGAGGAGAAATATAATGATTTGTGTGGAGATGTTAAATCCTTCAAGCATAATGTTTGATTTAAATTAAAAAAAGGTCTAGAAAAATTAAATATACTTATTTTATTTGATTTGTTAAAAAATCCCAAGACTGGACAATGTTTAATTCATAGGCTTTTGGATGACTTAATTCGGAAAGCTTATTGTGGTTATACCACATTAATTGCGTAGGGCTTAAGTATTTTTTAGCATCTTTTTTATAAGGGAGCGCTAGATTAATGGCAGTTCTTTGCGCTAACGTTAAAGGCAAAAACTTAAAATTCGTTTTCTTAAGGTAATATTGTGGGTCCTTATCGATACGAAACGGTTTATGATTCTCAACTAAAAAAAAGCCTTGAGCGAGTGCATATTCATTTAGTTCTTCTAATATTGTTTTTGTAGGGTCGTACTCTAATTTAACCACTTCTTTGTGACCAATAAATCCAGCCATCGTAGAGTAAACAGCATCATTCAAAGCAAATGAAGTCTCTCCAGACCAAAAACAAGGCGTTTCATAGATCGTTGTTTTGGTAAACCCATAATGGATTTGTAATTCTTTCCTAAAATTTAAGATATACTCCGGAATTTCAACTTTTATTCCTCGTAGCGCCTCAATTATTTTATCTAGCATTGAAAGGGGGTGATAATTGTTTGCTAACTTTTGAACGATATCTTTCCCATTTTGATCAACAAAGTGAGCGACAGGATTGTTCCATGCGGGTTCGTCATAACGCTTAAGTATGTCTGCATCAATCCCCGGTTTGTTATTATAAATGGCTAATGGGATAAACTCATTTTCAATAATGTCAACCATTATAGGATGAGATAGTACTTCTCTCCCAAAATTCACGCAAGTGCTACATCCTGGAATTTCTTGAAAAAACAATAGTATTGGTTTAGATAGTTTAGAACTTAGATGCAAAGCATAGTTATAATCTCTAAACCAAGTGACTTTCCCTAGCTCTATATTTTGACTTTTGGGGTTCGTTTTTTCAGTGTTCAAATTCATTTGTCCTTTTTTTTAATTCATTATAGTCAATAAAATCGATAGGGACTTCATTTTTTTTGCGAGAATTTTTTTTTGCCTCGCGAGTAATTATAGCGTTTGCTATAATAAGCCCTTTATCTATATTTTTACTCATTTCATTCCTCACAAAAAGCATTTCCTCCAGCGTAATTTTTTCCTGATTAAGGAAAACAACGATATAAAACTGTTGGTAAAGAACACCTAAATCTAACCCTCCAACAAATTTTAAAACATTAGAATTATTACTTTGTTGTTTGCTGATGTAGCTAAATCCTAAGTGGGGAATAAATTTTTCGAAGAACCTTTCGTCCAAAATAAAGTTACTTTTTGTTTTTAGTTATATAATTTGTTCATAGTGGAATTAAATTTAAAAGCTAAGTGTTTTTCTCACTTAGCTTTTAATTGGGGATTTATTTAAGGAAAGTGCCAAATCTTTCAAAATGACAAGTATATCCGTTTGGATTTTTTTCTAAATAATCTTGGTGGTATTCTTCAGCAGGCCAAGCTTTTGTGAATGGCTCTAGTGTAGTTACAACTTTTGCACCCCAATTATTAGTTTGGTCTACCAAATCTATCACTTCTTGCGCTTGTTGTTTTTCTTCTTCGTTTTGAAAAAAAATGGCAGAGCGATAGCTACTTCCAATATCGTTTCCTTGTCTATCAACAGTTGTTGGATTGTGGATTCTAAAAAAATAATCTAGTATTTCTTTAAAATTGGTTACAGATGAATCGTAAGTCAACTCAATTCCTTCTGCGTGTCCTGGATGGTTGCGATAGGTTGGGTTTTCATTTTGACCTCCTAAATAAATTACCTCAGTATCTTTTATACCAGGTCTTTTTCAAAAGGTCTAGGTGCTGCCTCCCTAACAACAGGAGCATGTATTAACCTTAGCATACGCAACCAACCAAGTAACATAACAC
>NZ_JBXBAV010000028.1:0-3939 GCF_056783245.1 Flavobacterium sp. TC780
GTTAGGGATTAATATGGTATTAGGAGGAATAGGTTCTGTAGTGTGCGCTAATAAGGCCACAATGCATCCGTTGCCAGTTTTGGTTTCTATGCGACTATCAGATTCTTTGTCAGATAGTGAATCCCTACTTTTTGCTGAAATAAAGCGTTTAAAACAAATTATGGATGCTCTAGAGGATAAGCCAGCTTTTGTGCTCTTAGATGAGATTTTAAGAGGTACTAACTCAGATGACAAACGCAATGGAACTATCGAAGTAGTAAAAAAGATCATTGCAAAAAAAGCAATCGGAGCTATTGCAACTCACGATATCGAAGTATGCCTGACAACAAACGATTATCCAGACGTTTTAACCAATCAGTGTTTTGAAGTTGAAATTAAGAATAATGAATTGCATTTTGATTATACACTTCGTGAAGGAATTTGTAAAAATAAAAGCGCTACTTTCTTAATGCAAAAAATGGGAGTTATTTAGTGGTGTGAGAGTATAGAGTATAGATGGAAGACTATAGGTTTAGAGTAAATACTATATGTAGAGTAAAAGCTAAATGTTTTTATGGGTGTAGTTGTAGTTAGTGATGACATCTTAGTTGGAGTTGTAGCTCACTATACTTAGGTCTTAATTTACTCTTGTTATTCTTTGCACAATCTTTTCTCAAACTTGTCATCCCGAGGGAACGATGGAACTCTACAAGAAAATCCATCATTTTTGTTGAGCCACTCGTGAAGATTCTTTGACTCCGTTCTAAAGACAATATTGAGGAAACTCAGTATCCCCTGTGGAACTTTACGAAAGAGCTCTTTAAACAACATAAAAAAAACCGCAGTTTCAAAAGAAGCAGCGGTTTTTTAAGTATAAAAATGGTTGGTTAATAGCGTAATTGTTATGCAATAATAAGTATTATATTTGAATATCAAAAATCTAATATAACAAAAACATAATTAAATGTTAACTATTTAGCATTACGGGCATCACCAACATGGTTACAGTTTCTCCATCTTCCAAACCATCTACAGGAGTCAGGATTCCTGCTCTGTTTGGTAAAGACATTTCAAGCATGATCATATCCGATTGTAAGTTGGTCAACATTTCGGTAAGGAAACGGGAGTTAAATCCAATTTGCAAGTCATCACCTTGGTAATCACAAGTCAATCTTTCCTCGGCTTTGTTTGAGTAATCGATATCTTCGGCAGAAACATTTAATTCTGCTCCAGCAATTTTCAAACGAATTTGATGTGTAGTTTTATTAGAGAAAATCGCCACACGACGTACTGAACTTAAAAATAAAGAACGGTCAATCATTAATTTGTTTGGATTCTCTTTTGGAATTACAGCTTCGTAATTTGGATATTTCCCATCGATTAAACGACACATTAAAATGTAGTTGTCGAATGAGAAAGTTGCATTAGAATCGTTGTATTCAATTTTTACTTCAGCATCTGAAGTTCCTAAGATACTTTTTAAAATATTCAAAGGTTTTTTTGGCATAATAAAATCAGCAACTTGAGATGCTTTTACATCTGTACGAGCATATTTTACTAATTTATGAGCATCTGTAGCAACGAATATTAATCCTTCTGGCGAAAACTGGAAGAATACTCCTGACATAACTGGACGTAAATCGTCGTTACCAGCAGCAAATATCGTTTTACTAATAGCTGTTGCCAAAACATCTGAAGGAACAAGAGTAACCGATGGATCTTCTAGGTTCACAGATTTTGGAAATTCTTCTCCAGCTGCATACGCCAAAGCATATTTTCCAGAGTTAGAACTAATTTCTACAGTATTATTGTCTTCAACAGTAAAAGTTAAAGGTTGTTCTGGAAATGTTTTAAGGATTTCGAGTAATAATTTTGCAGGTATTGCAACACTTCCTTTGCTTGTAGAATCAATCGCTAAAGTTGCAGACATCGTCGTTTCTAGATCCGAAGAAGAAACTGTTAATTCATTATTGTCTAATTCAAATAGAAAGTTGTCTAAAATAGGTAACGTATTGTTACTATTGATTACACTACCTAAAACTTGTAATTGCTTTAATAAGTACGAACTCGATACTATAAATTTCATCTCTTTTGTTTTATTTTTTGGTATATATTTTAGCTTGATTAATGACTAGAATACATTTTTACAAATATATCGTAAACAATTCTAGTATCCCAAATTTTTTATTAACATCTACTTGCTGTATTTTCTTTTGCGAAGAAAAGTAAATACAAGTCCAAAGACCAATAAAATTAGAATTGGTAGTCCGATAGTTATGAATTGCGTAATGCTGTACTCTTGATAAACTTTTTCCTTATCTAATAAAGGAAGGTTTAAATCCTTGCTTCTAATGTTAATAAGTCCTGTGTCATCCAGCAAATAATTAACGCAATTCATCAGAAAATCTTTGTTGTCATACAAATTTCCTGAACGCTGATCGTAACCTAATTCTACAGGAGTTAGGTTTTTGTCTAATTGATTACGGACTAAATCACCATCAGAAACCACAATCATTTTGGTTGCTTTGCCTTTAGTCTGAAAAGTTTTTTGTTCAAAAGGCAACACACGATTTTCATACATCGAATGGAAATCTCCTTCTAGTAAAACCGATAAAGGAATATTCCCTTTGTTCAGATAATCGTTTGGCGAAGTTTCTTCAGTTACAATATTCAAATTGATTTCGGCAGGAGTACCAATTTTTTTAGAATAAGGTGATGATTGCAAAAGTACCGTTTTTTTGATACCATTTTTTAAGGTATCGATTGGGTTTGCAAAGTCAAATTTGATTCCTCCTAAATTTTTTACAATCGGATGTTTGCTTTCAGGATGAACCTCAGGTGCATATTTCCAATTAAATTCTTGGTATTGAGTGGCGCTTCCTTGTTCTCCAGAAGCTAGTTTAATTGGGCTTCCACGTTCATCTTTTACTAAATCAGGGGTAATTCTGAAGCCGTATTTAAAGAACATATCATTAAGATTCAAATCTCTTGGAAAAGCCAGCGTTGCACCAGATTGATAGTATAAACTGTCCATTTCGGCATTTACCTGATCAACAAGCCACAATGTTTTTCCACCGTTAATGATAAACTGATTCCGAAACCTGTTTTTCACTATCTGTAAAAGCTTCGGTAGGTTTAGCAATAATAGCCAAATCATATTTTTTTAAGCCATCTAAAGTACCAATAGGGTTTTTGGCAACAGAGTCTAATGTAAACGGTCCAATATGATAGCTTTCGCGAATTTGCATCAGGAATTTTGCCATGAAATCCCTTTCATTTCGCCATTTCCTTTTATGATTGCAACCTTTTTTTGTTTTTCTTTTGTGATTTTATTTAATGCATCAGCAATCGAATATTCTAAATGCTGCACGAGCCATTACTTTTTGAGTGGTCGAAGCACCCATTTGGTTTTTTAATAAAGGAATATTAACTTCTCTATTGTCGTATGTTGCAATTGCCCACGGAAAAACCATAGCCTGCGATTGTTTTCCTTTGTCATCAACAGTTATGTTTATAGGAGTAAGCCCTTTTGGATCTAATTCTTTAATAGTATCCATACTTTCGTCTTCGTTCTCCATAGGATTAACGAATTCAAAATATATGTTTTTGTTATAGGCTTGAAACTCTTCTAGTAATTGTTGAGTTTCTTGTTGTAAACGTTTAAACTCAGGAGGTAAATCGCCTTGCATGTAAATTTTTACAGACAGCGGATTGTGAACCTGTTTTACGATATTTAATGAAGTTGGCGATAAAGTATATCGTTTGTCATTGGTTAAATCAAAACGATGAAAGATAAAAGTACCAGCAATATTCAACGCAATTAAAATCGCAATTGTAATCAGTAACGTTTTTATGTTTTTTTGAGAAGAGGTTTTCATTACGATTTAAAAGATTTTAGTTGATATACAGTAAACGAAAGAAAAAGTACCGTTATACTTGAAAAATAAATTACATCGCGTG
>NZ_JBXBAV010000029.1:0-42716 GCF_056783245.1 Flavobacterium sp. TC780
ACGTATTGCTAAATAATTAATACATGCTCCTGTTGTTAGGGAGGCAGCACCTAGTATTGTGGAGACAAAAAGAACAATTCTCAGATGGAGTAGGGTACAACTGGATTGATGAATTAATTGAATATTGTTCATCAAAAGTTACAGATGAGCAATTAGCTGGAGCAGTGGCTGAGTTTCCTTATAACTCACCAACAACAAAAGAAGCTTATTTTTATAGGTCAGTATTTCATAAGTACTATCCACAGGTTAGTGCAGCACAAACTGTTAGAAAATGGATTCCAAAATGGCAAGAAAATCAAGATCCAAGCGGAAGAGCAAATGAGGCTCACGTAAAAGCAGATATAGAAATTGCTAAATCGGGAGTTGTAGTTTAATAAAATGAGTTATATTTTGAATTAGAAATAATAAGAAAGTCAATTAGTAAAATTTCAAAACAGCATGTTGAATGTTCGTTTTGGAATTTTGTTATTTATAATAGTTACAGATTTTGTTTTTTATGCTATAAAAAACAGGATTTTTTAATAATATGTTGATAACTTAAGTGCTTTAGATGGTATTTTAACGGATATATAATTTGCGTTTTTATATATTTGCGTGTTAGACAAATATTACATTTTTAGAATAAATTATATGAGCGAAGAAATCAAGAAGAGCAATTATTCAGCAGATAGTATTCAGGCATTAGAGGGAATGGAGCATGTAAGAATGCGTCCATCGATGTATATTGGAGATGTGGGTGTTCGAGGACTACATCATTTGGTTTATGAAGTAGTAGATAACTCTATTGATGAGGCCATGGGAGGGCATTGTGATACCATTGGTGTAGCGATAAACGAAGATGGATCTGTAAGTGTGGAAGATAATGGTCGTGGTATTCCAGTAGATATACATAAAAAAGAAGGTGTATCGGCATTAGAGGTTGTAATGACTAAAATTGGTGCTGGGGGTAAATTTGATAAAGATTCATATAAAGTTTCTGGAGGTTTACACGGTGTTGGGGTTTCGGTAGTAAATGCCTTGTCAAATCACCTGCGAGCAACTGTTCACAGTAGCGATGGAAAGATATATGAGCAAGAATATGAAAAAGGAAAAGCGTTGTATCCTGTTAAGCAAATTGGTGAAACTACAAAAAGAGGAACTATTGTAACCTTTTTTCCTGACGAAACAATCTTTACACAAACTACAGAGTTCTCTTATGATACTTTGTCAGCTCGTATGCGTGAGCTTTCTTTCTTAAATAAAGGAATTACAATTACATTTACTGATAAAAGAGAAGTTGATGAAAAAGGTGAATTCAAAACAAGAGGTATTTCATTCTGACGAGGGATTAAAAGAATACATTCGTTATTTGGATGGAAACCGTTGAGCCAATTATTGCACACGTTATTTCTATGGATCATGAAAAAGGAGAAATTCCTGTAGAAGTAGCTTTGATTTATAATACAAGTTATACAGAGAATATTTTTTCTTATGTAAATAATATCAATACACACGAAGGAGGTACTCACCTGCAAGGTTTCAGAACTGGATTAACCAGATCGTTAAAGAAATATGCAGATGCATCTGGAATGTTAGATAAATTGAAATTTGATATTTCAGGAGATGATTTCCGTGAAGGACTTACAGCAATTATTTCGGTAAAAGTAGCTGAGCCACAATTTGAGGGGCAAACAAAAACGAAACTAGGAAATAGAGAAGTTGTTTCACCGGTAAGTCAGGCGGTGAGTGAAATGATTGAGAATTATTTGGAAGAAAATCCGAATGATGCTAGAATCATTGTTCAGAAAGTTATTCTTGCAGCTCAAGCTCGTCATGCAGCTAAGAAAGCACGTGAAATGGTACAGCGTAAAACCGTTATGGGTGGAGGCGGATTGCAGGAAAATTGTCTGATTGTTCAGAGCAAGATCCAGCACGTTGCGAAGTATATCTTGTCGAGGGAGATTCGGCAGGTGGAACTGCAAAACAAGGACGTGATCGTGCATTTCAAGCAATTTTGCCATTACGTGGTAAGATTCTGAATGTTGAGAAAGCAATGCATCATAAAGTATTTGAAAACGAAGAGATTCGTAATATTTTTACAGCTTTAGGAGTAACAGTTGGTACTGCTGAAGATAGTAAAGCATTGAATTTAGAAAAGCTACGTTACCATAAAGTAATTATTATGTGTGATGCCGATGTCGATGGTAGCCACATTTCTACTTTGATATTAACGTTCTTTTTCCGTTTTATGAAAGAGTTAATAGAGGAGGGACACGTGTATATTGCTGCTCCACCTTTATATTTGGTTAAAAAAGGAAATAAAAAAGAATATGCTTGGAATGATGTTCAACGTGATCAGGCTAACGAAAGAATGGGTGGAAGCGCTGCGATCAACGTTATAAAGGTCTTGGGGAGATGAATGCTGAGCAGTTGTGGGAAACTACAATGGATCCAAACTTCAGAACTTTACGTCAGGTAAATATTGATAGTTTAGCAGAAGCAGATAGAGTTTTCTCTATGTTAATGGGGGATGAGGTTCCTCCTCGTAGAGAATTTATCGAGAAGAATGCAGTTTATGCTAAAATTGATGCTTAAAAAAGTTTAATTATTTATATTTGTTTAAATGTCTTTTGCTTCTTTATTAATTACAAAGCAAATAATAATTAGCAAAAAAACGAATTAACAAAAAATAACTAATAACCGAATAAATTTTAAAATATGAAAGTTACCATTGTAGGAGCAGGAAACGTTGGAGCCACTTGTGCAGACGTTATTTCTTATAGAGGAATTGCAAGCGAAGTAGTATTGTTGGATATCAAAGAAGGTTTTGCTGAAGGTAAAGCTTTAGATATTATGCAATGTGCTACAAATACTGGTTTTAATACCAAAGTAACTTGGGGTAACAAATGATTATTCTAAAACTGCTGGTAGTGATGTAGTGGTAATTACATCAGGGATTCCTAGAAAGCCAGGGATGACTCGCGAAGAATTAATTGGAATCAATGCTGGGATTGTGAAAACAGTTGCTGAAAATGTATTGAAGCATTCGCCAGATACAATAATTGTAGTTGTTTCTAATCCTATGGATACAATGACTTATTTAGCATTGAAATCAACAGGATTACCAAAAAATAGAATAATTGGTATGGGAGGAGCACTTGATAAAGTTCTCGTTTCAGAACCTATTTGTCTTTAGCATTAGATAAGCCGGCTAATGATATTTCAGCTATGGTAATTGGAGGTCATGGAGATACAACAATGATTCCATTGACACGTTTAGCTTCATATAATGGTATTCCTGTAACAGAATTCCTTTCTGAAGAAGTTTTACAAAAAGTAGCTGCTGATACTATGGTGGAGGAGCTACGCTTACTGGACTTTTAGGTACGTCTGCTTGGTATGCGCGAGCTTCAGTAGCATATTTGGTTGATAGTATTTTGAATGATCAAAAGAAAATGATAGCATGTTCTGTTTTTGTTGAAGGCGAATATGGGCAAAATGATATTTGTATTGGTGTACCATGTATTATTGGTAAAAATGGTGTTGAAGAAATCTTAGATATCAAATTGAATGACCAAGAAAAAGCATTATTTGCTAAAAGCGCAGATGCAGTTAGAGGAATGAATGACGCTTTAAAGGCGATTTTAGTATAAGATTTACGAGTAAATAGAAGAAGACTGCACTTTTGCAGTCTTTTTTTTGAGATTAATTAATAAATAAATTGGTTAATCTTTTCGTTAATTATATATTTGCTCGGTTTAAAAAAAATGATGTAATTCATAATTCCGTTATTTAAATATAAAAACTTGCTCAAAGGCTTGGTTTTGTATGATTTAAAACAAAACAAACTATAAAACATAATTAATTTTTAGTAATAATGCAGAATAAAGGACTTATTAAATTTTTCGCAATTCTATTTGCATTGGTAAGTATTTACCAACTTTCCTTCACTTTTGTCGCTGATAAGGTAAAAAGTGATGCGAAATCTTTCGCAGGAAACGATCCTGATAAAGAAATTAAATATTTGGATTCTATTGGTAAAGAAAAAGTTTTCAATCTAGGATTTACTAGTTTTACTTTTAACGAAGTAAAAGATAAGCAAATCAATAAAGGTCTTGACTTAGAAGGAGGAATTAATGTTATTCTTCAAATTTCTGTAAAAGACGTTTTGAAAGGATTGGCTAATAATTCTAAAAATCCAGTTTTTAATAAGTCATTAGCGGATGCAACTGCAAATCAAAAAGGAAATCAAACGTATTTAGATGCGTTTTTTGAAGCATTTGAAGCAAATTCAAATGGAACAGTAAAATTAGCTTCTCCAGATATCTTTGCTAACAGAAGTTTGCAAGGTGAAGGTGGAATTGATTTCCAAATGAGTGATGCTCAAGTAAAAAAAGTAATCAAAAGAAAAGTTGATGAGTCTGTAGATAGTGCTTTTGGAGTACTAAGAAAACGTATCGATAAATTTGGTGTAACACAGCCAAATATTCAAAAAATTGGAGAAACAGGAAGGATTCTTGTTGAACTTCAGGTGCGAAAGATGTTGATAGAATCAAGAAATTATTGCAAAGTACTGCTCAATTAGAGTTTTGGGAAACATACAAAATTGAAGAAATGGGAAACTTCTTAATGGCTGCTAACGAAGCCTTGAAGAAAACCGAAATCAATAAAGTTGAAACTAAAGCTGTAGTTAAAGATTCATTGAATGATTTACTTACAGGTGGTAAAGATTCACTTGCCACTAAAAAAGGGAATAATCCTTTATTTGATAAAATGATAGGTCAAGGTGGTGGACCAATTTTAGGTCTTTTCTCACCAAAAGATACTGCTGTTGTAAACAGCTATTTAAAAAGATCTGACATCAGAGTATTATTAGCTCCGGATCAACATTATGCAAAATTTGTTTGGGGTAAACCAACAGATATTAAAGACGCAAAAGGAAAAGAAATTGAAGCTATTGAGTTATATGCTTTAAAAGGAAATAGAGATAACGTTGCTGCAATGAGTGGTGGTGTTGTAACTGATGCTAAAGATACTTTTGACCAAATGGGTAAACCAGCTGTATCGATGCAAATGAACAGTCAGGGGGCTAAGTCTTGGGAAGAATTAACAGGAAGAGCTTATACTCAAAAAAGTAATATTGCTATCGTTTTAGATGATATCGTATATTCTGCTCCAGGAGTTTCTAGTGGTCCAATTTCAGGAGGAAGATCAGAGATTTCAGGTGTATTTGATGTTACAGAAACTAAAGATTTAGCAAACGTATTAAGAGCTGGTAAATTACCTGCTGCTGCAGACATTGTTCAGTCAGAAGTTGTAGGGCCATCCCTGGGACAAGAAGCTATTGATAATGGAACAACTTCTGCTATCGTAGGTTTACTTTTAGTATCTCTTTGGATGATGATTTATTATGGTAAAGCAGGTTGGTATGCAAATCTTGCATTAGCAGTTAACTTACTTTTCTTATTTGGTATTTTGGCAAGTTTAGGAGCGGTTCTTACTTTACCAGGTATTGCAGGTATCGTATTAACAATGGGAACGGCTGTAGATGCGAATATTATTATATATGAAAGAGCAAAAGAAGAATTGCGTGCAGGTAAAACTCTAGACGAAGCAATTAAAACTTCATATAGCTGGAGAGGTGCAATGTCATCTATTACAGATGCAAACGTAACGCATATTTTAACTGGAGCTGTATTATTTATATTTGGTTCAGGACCAATTAAAGGTTTTGCTACAACTTTATTAATAGGTATTATTACCTCTTTATTTACTTCTATCTTTATAGCTAGAATATTTATTGATAGAAACATTAGTAGAAAGAATGATTTAACATTCGTAACTAATTTCTCTAAAAACATGTTTAATAACTTCCATTTTAATTTCTTAGGAGTTAAAAAATGGACTTATTTATTCTCAAGTGTTGTAGTGGTAGTAAGTATTGTATCATTATGTATAAATGGACTTGATCAAGGTGTAGATTTTGTTGGAGGAAGAACATTCCAAATTCGTTTTGAAAAACCTGTTCAGGCAGAAGTTGTAAAAGATGAATTAGCTGTAGTTTTTGGTAGTGCAGAAGCAAAAGTTTTTGGTAAGGACAACCAATTAAAAATTACAACTAAATACAAAGTTGCAGACCACGGTGTTAAAGCTGATGAAGAAGTAAATAAATTGTTGTTTGATAATTTGAAAAAATATTATTCAGAAGGGTTGACTTATGATAAATTTGTTAATGCTTATGAAGGTAAAAAACTAGGTATAGTTCAAGCTTCAAAAGTTGGACCGGCAGTTGCAGAAGATATTAAAACAAATGCTTATTGGGCTGTACTTGGAGCAATGGCAATTGTATTCTTATATTTGATGATAAGTTTTAGAAAATGGCAGTTTAGCTTAGGTGCAATTGCAGCTATTGCTCATGATGTTATCTTCGTATTAGGTATTTATTCATTATGTTATAAATTTATGCCATTTGGTATGGAAGTAGATCAGCACTTCATTGCGGCGATCCTTACTGTTATTGGTTACTCAATGAATGACACAGTTATTGTATTTGACAGGGTTCGTGAATTCTTAGCAGGAAAAACAAAAGGTTCTTTTGAGCAGATTGTAAATGACTCTATTAATACAACAATGTCGAGAACAATTAATACTTCATTAACAATGATCGTGGTATTATTGATCATGTTTATTTTTGGAGGAGAATCAATTAGAGGATTTATCTTTGCTATGTTGGTTGGTATTATTGTAGGAACATATTCTTCATTATTTATTGCAACTCCAGTGTTAGTAGATTCTATCTCTTCTGCTGATAAGATTGCTATCGAAGAAAGACATAAAAATGCTGAATAACCTTTGTGTTATTTAAAGAAAAGGATCCAATGAAAATTGGGTCCTTTTTTTTGTGCAAGTTTTTTTGAAATATAGTGGAGTTTAAAATATTGGTATACAGGTATAATGCTGTAAAATCTTAGGTGGGGCCAAACA
Source organism: Flavobacterium sp. TC780 (assembly GCF_056783245.1). Lineage (NCBI taxonomy): Bacteria > Pseudomonadati > Bacteroidota > Flavobacteriia > Flavobacteriales > Flavobacteriaceae > Flavobacterium > Flavobacterium sp. TC780. The sequence continues at coordinate 6,964 of NZ_JBXBAV010000029.1, forward strand.
TTGATAATGCAGCTATGTTTTTAAGAGGGGTAAAGAATTCGATAAGTAATAAAGTTCTTGGTGGGATTTACTTCGTCAGTTGGTTATTATTTCTGCTCTTTTACGTCGTAAAGCTAGCTTAGAATGCTGTGAAATTGTTCGTAACAAATAGAGGAATAGTTAAATCTGTAATTGCATGTGGATGTAGTTACTTGTTGGTTGTTTAGCTAGATGAAGTGATAAGCAACGACTTGGTATGGTTGAGGTGGAAGAGCAATGTTTGTTGTAGGTATCAAAATTGTTAGATATAAAAGAGATTAAATGCTAAATAGAAACTTATAATAATAAAACAAAAAAATACCCGATACTCATTAAATGGTGTCGGGTATTTTTTTATGTGTTTGTTTTATTTAGCTTAAAGAAGATTTTTTATTGGCTCTGATCATAAAGTAGGCTCCTACTATAATAAACGGAATACTTAGCCATTGTCCTGTTGAAAATAGGCCTAATTCGCTTTCAATACCGCCTTGACTTTCTTTTACAAATTCAACAATGAAACGAACTACAAATAAAAGAACTAGAAACAAACCAAATAAAAATCCTGGTTTTTGGCTAGCATTTGTTTTCCAATATAAATAGTAAAGAATAGCAAATACAAAAATGTAACAAAATCCTTCATACAGTTGAGTGGGATGTTTTACTGGAACTTGTGCTAATAGATCAGTAAATTTTGGGTCAGTGGCAATTGCAGTATATGCTTCTTTTGGGTTTGCAATTTGTGTTTGGTTTACAGCATCATTTTTGCTAAATGTATCATGTAAAAAGCGAATTCCAAAAACAGAATCTGTTTCTTTCCCAATGATTTCTGAGTTAAAGAAGTTTCCTAGACGTACAAATATTGCTCCACTGGCAACAGGAAGTACAACTCTGTCTAATATCCATAATAAAGGTCGTTTTAATATTTTTTTGCTGTAATAGTACATTGCAATTATAATTGCTACTGCTGCACCATGACTAGCTAAACCTTGGTAGCCTGTAAACTCAAAATTTGGACTGAAACGAAATGGTAAAAAGATTTCTGAGATATGATTTCTGTAATATTCCCAATCATAAAATAATACGTGGCCTAAGCGAGCTCCAACTAAAGTAGCTAAAACTGTCCAGATAAAAAGCGAGTCTAATTTATCTATAGGTTCGTTTTCACGTTCGAAAATTTGTTTCATTATGTACCATCCTAATCCAAAGGCGATTACAAACATTAGGCTGTAATATCGAATCATAAAAAAACCTAAATCAATTCCTTCCGAAGGATTCCAAACAATGTTTAAAGCGTGTATCATGTAGTAGTATATTTTTATGTTGTAAAAATAAAAATTTAAAATAGAGTTATACTTTATAAAAAGTTAATGTTTGTGGTTGCATTTTTTCTCGGGAACAGGGTCGTAACCGCTTCTTCCCCATGGATGGCAACTGAGTATTCGTTTGATTCCTAAATAGCCGCCATAAAATAAACCATGCGTTTGTAAGGCTTCAATCATATAACTTGAGCACGTTGGTTCAAAACGGCAAGCAGCAGGAGTAAAGGGAGAAATCGCATTCTGGTAAAACCGTACAAGTAAAACAAATGGATATATGAGGATCTTCATCACTTAAACTTGTAGATTAACGATTTTGAAATAAAGGAACGAAAAAAATGCTTAAACATATTTGAATTTTTAAATAAATTAAACAGTTATAATTTTTCTTTCAAAGGATGTCTGAAATCAAGAATCGTTAATCATAACTCAAATTTCATTAAGCAATTAATAAAATTTAATTGTTTTGGCTAATTGACACTAAATAAAGTTCCGTCTTTACCGTCTTTCAATTGAATACCTAATTCAATCAATTGATCTCTAATTTTATCAGAAAGAGCAAAGTCTTTATCAGCTCTTGCTTGATTTCTCATTCCAATTAGCATAGTTACAACACCTTCCAATTTGTCATTATTCGTGTCTGATGCTTTTTCATCTTTAAGCCCTAGCACGTCAAACACAAATGCTTTTAATGAAGTTGTTAGGTTATTTAAATCTTCAGAGGTAATAGTTTCCTTTTTCTCTTTTAATAAATTAACATAACGAACGGCTTCGAATAATTGTGCGATTAAAATAGGAGTGTTAAAATCATCATTCATGGCATCGTAGCATAATTGTTTCCAGCTAGCAATGTTAATTGATGAAGAGGTACTTGGGGTAATCGAATCTAATGAATCGAGCGCTTCCATTAATCGTTTGTATCCTTTTTCGGCAGCAACAATAGCATCATCCGAAAAATCTAAGATGCTTCGGTAATGTGCTTGTAACATAAAAAAACGTGCAACAGAAGCAGAGAAAGGTTTGCTAAGAATAGTGTTTTCTCCGCTCAAAATTTCACCAGGTAAAATATTATTCCCAGTTGATTTAGCCATTTTTTTTCCGTTTAGAGTAAGCATGTTTGCATGCATCCAATAATTTACTGGACTCTGACCAGTACAAGCTTCGTTTTGAGCAATTTCACATTCATGATGAGGGAATTTTAAATCCATTCCACCACCGTGAATGTCAAAATGATTGCCTAAATATTTAGTGCTCATTGCAGTACATTCAAGATGCCAGCCAGGGAAACCATCGCTCCATGGTGAAGGCCATCTCATTATATGTTGTGGTTCTGCTTTTTTCCAAAGAGCAAAATCCTGAGGGTTTCTTTTGTCTGATTGACCGTCAAGATCACGTGTATTAGCTAGCATATCTTCGATATTTCGCCCGCTTAAAATACCATAATTATTGGTTTCGTTATATTTTACAACATCAAAATATACTGAACCATTTGCTTCGTAACCAATTCCAGTGTCAATTATTTTTTTGACAATCTCAATTTGCTCAATAATATGACCAGTTGCAGTAGGTTCAATACTAGGAGGTAAAAAATTAAAAGCTTTAAGAATGTCATGAAAATCTACAGTATAACGCTGTACAATTTCCATTGGTTCCAATTGCTCTAAACGTGCTTTTTTGGCAATTTTATCTTCTCCCTCATCTACATCATCAACAATATGACCAACATCAGTAATATTTCGTACATAGCGCACTTTGTAATCCAAATGTAAAAAATACCTAAAAATTACATCAAATGACATAAAAGTTCTTACATTTCCTAGGTGTACATTGCTGTAAACCGTAGGCCCGCAAACATACATTCCAACATTTCCTTCATGAATAGGATTGAAATTCTCTTTTTCACCTGAAAGTGAATTGTATATTTTTAGATGTTGACTTGTATATAAAGGCATGTTATTTTACTGTTTGATTATTGATTTGAAGCTATTCCTGCTGTTCGCTATATCTTTTACTGGCTAAAGAAGCATCAGGGCTAGTTCATAAATATAGTTTTGAAAGAGGTTATAAATTAGAACTGTGTTTCTAATTTAATGTAGTCCAAAAATTCTCTTCTTGTTTGAGGATCTTTAAATTTACCACCAAATTCAGATGTTACAGTACTGCTTTCAATATCTTTAATTCCTCTTGAGTTTACACAAAGGTGCTTTGCATCTATAACGCAAGCTACATCTTCAGTACCAAGTGCTCTTTGTAATTCTTGAACAATTTGCATAGTTAAGCGCTCTTGTACCTGAGGTCTTTTAGAGTAATACTCAACAATTCGGTTCATTTTTGATAGACCAATTACTCTTCCGTTAGAGATGTAAGCAACATGGGCTCTTCCTATAATTGGTAATAAATGGTGTTCGCAGGTAGAATAAAGCGTAATGTTTTTTTCAACCAACATTTCGCCATATTTATAATTATTATCAAAAGTAGATGCTTTAGGCTTTCTTACAGGATTAAGTCCTCCAAAAATTTCTTTAACAAACATTTTAGCTACTCTATTTGGAGTACCTTTTAAACTGTCATCTGTTAAGTCCATTCCAAGTGTAATCAGAATATTTTCAACATCTTTCTTTATTTTTTCAATTTTTTCATCGTCAGTAATTGCAAAAGCATCTTCTCTAATTGGGTTTTGCGCACTTGATCCGATATGATTGTCACCTATTTCGTCTAAAAAATCTTCGTTATTTATCATTAAAAACTACTATTATAATGGGTATATCTTTTTGAGTGCGTAAAGATAATTAATAAAAGGGAAACAGTTTCTATCGTTTCTACTATTTAATGTGCAGTTTTTAGATATAAATTAATTCTGAGACCCGTATGTGCCTAAAACAGAAATGACAACAACTTTTAATCGTTGTTGCCATTTGCATTTTATTAACTATATGTTTTTTTTATTGCCTCCTATTTTTTAGCATTATATACTAAAAGAGCCTCTTTTAAAACAGTAACAGCTTGAATTAAATCTTCTTTGTTTAAGACATATGCAATACGTACTTGGTTTAATCCCATTCCTGGAGTTGAGTAAAATCCTGCAGCAGGAGCAATCATGACAGTTTTACCGTTATAATCGTAACTTTCTAATAGCCATTGTGCAAAATCATCTGCATTATCAATAGGTAATTGAGCGATACAGTAAAATGCTCCTTTAGGTTTGGTAACTATAACTCCTTCTATTTTATTAAGCTCAGCGATTAAAGTATCTCTTCGTCCTCTGTATTCAGAAATTACTTCATCAAAATAACTTTGAGGAGTGTCAATAGCAGCTTCACAAGCAATTTGTTCAATGGTAGGTGGGCTTAAACGAGCTTGTGCAAATTTCATTACTGTTGCAATGACATCTTTATTTTTAGAAATTAAGCATCCAATTCTAGCACCACACATACTATAACGTTTAGAAACCGAATCAATCATAATTACGTTTTGTTCGATACCTTTTAGATTCATTACTGAATAATGAATGTCGCCATCATAGGTAAACTCACGATATACTTCGTCGGCAATTAGGTATAAATCATGTTTCTTAACTAAATCTGCTAATTGTAAAATCTCAGACTCAGAATATAAATATCCAGTTGGGTTTCCAGGATTACATATTAGTATAGCTTTTGTTTTTGGTGTAATCAGTTTTTCGAAAGAAGCAATACTAGGTAAAGCAAATGCTGTTTCAATGTTTGAAATAACAGGAACTACAGTTGCGCCAGTTGAAGCCGAGAAAGCATTATAATTAGCGTAAAAAGGTTCAGGAATAATAATTTCGTCTCCCGGATCGGTAATTGTTGCTAATGCAAAAAGCAAAGCTTCAGAACCTCCAGTTGTAATAATTATATCTTCCTTATTTACGTTTACGTTCTGGTGTTGGTAAAATTGAGCTAGTTTTTTTCTATAACTTTCATAGCCTGCAGATGGACTATATTCAATAATACTTAAATCAATATTTTTTATGGCCGCGATGGCGACTTCGGGTGTTTTTATATCAGGTTGACCAATGTTTAAGTGATACACTTTATGTCCTTTTTTCTTAGCTATATCAGCATAAGGAGCAAGTTTTCGTATCGGTGATTCGGGCATGTTTTTGCCTTTGCTTGAAATTTTTGGCATGATCTAAATTATTGAAGTGCAAATTTGCATTTTTTTTTCGAATTTAACGTAAACAATATATGTAGTTGTGAATTTGTATTAATTAACTAAAATTTTAGTATTTTTATAAGAAATACTCTTAATGAAAAGAAAATTTACTTTGTTTTTTTTGCAAATAATCACTGTTACTGCATTTGCGCAGCAGGGATTTGTTATTGATGAGCGTACAGATAGAGTTACTATTCCCTTTAAGTTAATAAATAATTTAATTTTTATACCTATAAATGTCAATGGTGTCGAATTAAATTTTTTATTAGATTATGGAGTAGACGATACCGTACTTTTTAGTTTAGAAGATAAAAAAGAGGTACGATTCTTTAATATTGAGAAAATAAAACTAAGAGGTTTAGGGATCGAAGAGTCTATTGAAGGTTTAAAGTCTACTAATAATACATTAGAAATAAATGGTTTGAAATCGAGCAATAATCTATTGTATATTATATTAGATCAGGAATTTAATTTATCATCACATATAGGTATTCCTGTAAATGGAATTATTGGCTATCGATTTTTTCAAAATAATCTGGTTGAAATAAATTATCAGAATAAAAAAGTAACGGTCTATCGAGATACGGCCAAGTATAGAAAAAAATTAGAGAAAAAATTCAAAAATATTCCAATCACAATCGAGAGAGCAAAACCTTATCTTTATTCAAATGTAGTTATTGATAGTCTAGGAATTCCTGCTAAGTTGCTAATCGATACGGGAAATAGTGACTCTTTTTGGGTTTTTCAAAATCCAAAGATTAAATTACCAAAGAGAAATTTTGAAGATTATTTAGGAAAAGGATTCAGTGGTGATATTGAAGGAAGAAGAGCTAGAATTCCAAAATTTTCTATTGGAGATTTCGATTTCATACATCCTATTGTTGCCTTTCCAGATTCTACTTCCATTCGAAATGTGAAAATGGTTCCTGATAGAATAGGTTCTGTAGGAGGAGAGATATTGAGACGATTTACTGTAGTTTTTGACTACGAAAATCAAAAAATGTATTTCAAGAAAAATAGAGAGTTCTCTCATCCTTTTACATATAATAAAAGTGGAATCATTATTCAGCACAATGGATTACAATGGGTGCAAGAAACGGTACATCTGGAAACTGTTCCTATGGGAGGAGAAACTTTTGATAAGAATGGGACAAAAATTAGTAGCGACTTTAGATATAAATTTCAGTTAAAACCAGTTTTTGAAATTGCTAATATTCGAAAAAAATCTGCAGCAGAACGTTCAGGCTTAAAAAATGGGGATGTTATTATTAGTATTAATAAAAATAAGGCGTATAGATATTCATTACAGCAAATAAATACATTATTAAAATCTGAAGATGATATATGGATAAGTTTAGAAGTTGAAAGAGATAGTCAAATTTTAAAATTCAGGTTTCAACTAACAGATGAGTTATAAGATTATTTTGTGATTTAGAAATATCTATGTTTTAAATTGCTGAAATTTAACACTTTGTTTTGTTTCCGTTTTGTATGTTAATTATTAAAAAAGCTATGGCTTTGGTGTTAAGGAATTGATTTACTATTTTTAACAAAAAATTAATAATAATATATGTCCAAAAAATACTTTGCTGAACTAAAGTTGCTTTTGTTTTTACTAGCTTTATTTTTATTACCTATCAAAAATTTTGGTCAATGTGCGGGTTTGGATACCAAAACTAGTGTATGCGATATTCCTAATGCTGCGAGTCAAACGATTGATTTATTTGGATTGCTAGATGGGAGCCCTATCGCTGGAGGTACTTGGACTGATGATGATCTTTCGCAAGGACTCGATAGTACTACAGGAATTTTAAATGCCCAGCTAATAAGAAAAAGTGGATTTTATAGATTTACTTATACAGTTTCAGGAGTACCAGGCTGTACTGATAACTCGGCAACAATTACAGTTGCTATTGGAGGATATCCAGGTGTTTCAGGGCCTACTGGGGCAGCATGTACAGATGCTAATGCATATGATTTATTTCATGTTTTTAATGGAGCTTTTTTAAGTCCACAATCTAATGGTAAATGGTATAATAATACAAAAGGAGAGCCTGTTGTAGGGAGTACTATTAATCCTAAAGAGTTAGGAGTTGGCACTTATCAGTTTACATATTCATTTCCAGCTATAGGAGATTGTGCAGGGCCCGTTTCTTCAACGGTATTTGTTACTGTTTATAGAGCACCAGAAGCAGGTGCACCAGCTAATTTATTGTTATGTGATAGTGATGATTTATCAATTTATTCTAATCTGGATTTAAATAGTAGGCTTTCTGGTGAAGATCCTAATGGAGAATGGTCAGACAATGAAAACACAGGAGAAATTACATCCATAAAAGATCATTTTATAGATGTACAAAAAATTTATAAGACTTTCGGAGAAGGAATTTATACATTTACTTATACAGTTAGTAATACTCCACATCCTATATGTAAAATTGATTTTGCTACTGTAAGAATACGAATAGAAAAAAGAATTGATCTTACAGGAGCGACATTGGTTGTTAGTTCAGATATATGTGAGCCAGATATGCTTAGAGCCACTTATTCGGCAAAGCTTACTAGCGGAGCCAAAGTTATTCCAAACGGGCAATACAATATTACTTATAAAATATCAGGTCCGTCATCGGCAACTAATACCGAATTGTTGACTATTAATAACGGTTCTGTAACTTTTTCATTGCCGTCAATATTTTTTCAAAAGGTAGGTCAATATAAAATTGAAATTACTGAATTTACTTCTTTTACAACTGAGGGGGCATGTAATACTATAATTGATAAATTATCAGATGTTTTAACTATTCATCCAATTCCTAAGCTTGATTCGGCAAAAATAAAAATCAATCCAGTTTGTCAAAATAAAAGCGCGCTAGTACAAATTACTGGAGCTTCAAGCCTTCCAGATGGAACATATAGTATTGTTTATAAAGTAACGGGCGCAAATAATACCAATGCACAAGTAGCTTCGATTGCTGTTGTAAATGGAGCAGCAAGTTTTATAATACCATCAACTTTAACTGCTAAGGATGGAAATTCATTAGTTGTGATTACAAACATTACAAATCCCACTGTCGGCTGTACAAATACTGCAAATGTATCAGGAAATATGGTGGTTAATCCTTTGCCTAATTCAATTGATATTAAGCTAGAAATAAAAGATTATTGTTTGAATGAGCCAGTACCAGTTTCGATTTCTGGACTCGGAACGTTAAAAGATGTTACAATTCTATACACTATTTCGGGAAGTAATTTGGCTGCAGCGCAAATAATAACCTTAGCTGTGTCAAGTGGGAAAGTAAGTTTTGTTATTCCACAAAATCTACTTGCTAATACAGGGGTTACCAGAGTTACAATTACAAAAGTTACGAATAATGAAACAACTTGTGATATTGTACCTACAGGTTTATTTGATGATTTCTTGATAAACACTATTCCGATTGCGCCAGCAACGAGTCCTCAAATATTTTGTAAATCAGATGGAGCTACAGTTGCTAATTTAACACCTAACGGGACACAATATAAATGGTATGATTCTGTCATGGCTACTACACCTTTGTCTGCTTCAACGGTATTGGTATCTGGTAATTATTACGTTAAAGAAACAGCGCTTTCAGGCGGATGTGTATCGCCAGCAAATTTAAGTGTCGTTACTATAAATGATATACCAGCGCCAGTATTAAAACCAAAAGGACAAGAATTTTGTGGAATAAATAATCCTACAATTGCTGATTTATCTCATAATACCAATGCTTCGGCTTCGATAGTTTGGTACGATGCCCAAGATAATGGAAATCAGTTAACCAATACAACTTTGCTTCAGGACAATGTGACATATTATGGGTTTGATTTTTCAACCACTATCAATTGTTTTTCGAATGATGTTTTGATCGCAAAAGTTTCGCTTACAAATTGTTCTACTACAGAATATGCAGATTTCTTTATCCCCGACGGATTTTCTCCAAATGGGGATGGTACAAATGACACTTATGCAATTCCCGATATAGACTTTTTATATCCCGATTATACACTCGAAATTTATAATAGATATGGGAACTTAATGTTTAAAGGCAATAAAAATAAACCAGATTGGGATGGTAAAAATTCTGATTCCAAAATAATTGATGGAGTAGCTCCAAATGGTGTTTATTTTTATGTTGTCCATTTTAATAAAGATAATAGACCGCCTTTACAAGGTCGTCTTTATTTAAATCGATAACTCCTACTTTAATATAATTTTCAGATGAAAAAAGTAATACTAATTATAAGTTTTCTTTTCTATATTATTGATGGATCTGCTCAGCAAGACCCAGAATACACACATTATATGTATAATATGAGTATGGTAAATCCAGCGTATGCAACAGGAACTCCATCAATGTTGAATTTAGGAACGATATATAGAACGCAATGGGTTGGTGCAGTTGGTGCACCTAAAACATTTAATTTTTTTGGACATACTTCCTTGAGTAATAAAATAGAAGCGGGAGTCTCATTGATTTCTGATGATATAGGGGATGGTGCTAAAAAAGAGAATAATTTTTATGCCGATTTTGCATACATACTAGAGCTAGGAGGAAATAACAAGCTTTCACTAGGATTAAAAGCAGGACTTACTTCTTTGCAAACAAATTTTAATGGATTCCAATTTCAGAGTGGAGATGTAACAACCGATATGGCTTTCGCCGAAAATATCAATGTTACCAAGCCTAATATTGGTATAGGTGCTTATTATTTTACAGATAAATTTTATGTTGGATTGTCAGCACCAAATTTATTGAAGTCCAAACATATCGAAGAAAAATCAGGGATAAACGCTTATGGCTCTGAAGACATTCATACTTTTTTGACTGCAGGATATGTTTTTCAGCTTAGTGATATGTTTAAACTGAAACCTGCTTTTATGTCTAGATTTGTTGTTGGAGCGCCCGCTTCTGTAGATATAACTGCAAATGTTTTGTATAATGAGAGGTTTGAATTGGGGGCTGCTTACAGAGTAAATGATGCAGTTAGTATTTTAATGAATGTAAACGTAACCAAAGCAATTCGAGTAGGTTATGCATATGATTATACGACAACTAATTTTGGTCAATTTAATTCTGGAACGCATGAAATTATGCTTCTTTTTTGATTTGGATTTATTAGGTAAAGGATATGATAAATCACCAAGATTCTTTTAAAATGAAAAATATGAAAAAATTACTAGTTATTATATTCGTATTTTCAATACAGTTTATTAGTGCTCAAGAGCAGAATATTGTTCGGGCAAAGCGCTTTTTTGATAAAACATATTACAGTGAAGCCATTCCCTTATATGAAAAAATAGTCTCAGAGAAGCCTTCGGCAGAAGCCATAAAAAACTTAGCCGACTCCTATTATTATACCAATGATCTAAAGAAAGCACAACAATATTATAGACTTCTGATTAAAAATTATGACAAAGATTTAGATAGAAACTACTATTTTAAATATGCTCATGCACTTAAAGCAACTAATAGCTACCAGGAGGCAAGTGACGTTTTAAAACAATACTATTCTAAAAACAGTCAGGATTATTTAGATTTTGAAAATGCTACAAAAGAACTAGAGAATGTTTCGGCAATCGGAGACAGGTATAGGATTAAAAATCTAGCCATAAATACCAAAAATTCTGAGTTTGGAGCAGTAAAATATGGAGATAGTTTGGTTTTTGCAGCAGTAAAAAAGAAGCCAGGACTGTTTGATAAAATGTATAAATGGGATAATGAAACCTATCTTAATTTAGTTTCGGCATCAATAAATAGAATAAATGCAGGAGATTCGATTGCTTATTATTTTGCAAAAGAATTAAAAACAGGGATGCACGAATCTAATGCAGTTTTCACAAAAGATGGTAAAACCATTTATTTTACACGAAATAATTATAAGAATGGAAGGAGAGGAAAAAATGATGATAAAATTTCGAATCTTCAAATTTTTAGAGCTGAACTCGTAAAAGGAAAATGGAAAAATGTGATATCACTTCCGTTTAATAGTGACAATTATTCAGTAGAACATCCAGCATTGAGCTTAGATGAAAAAACATTATACTTTGCTTCGGATATGCCAGGAACATTAGGATCATTTGATATTTTTTCAGTAACTATAAATGAAGGAGCATATGGGAATCCTCTGAATTTAGGAGCGCTGATTAATACAGATAAGAGAGAGCAGTTTCCTTTTGTTTCAAAAGATAATAGACTTTATTTTTCATCTGATGGGCATCTGGGATATGGTTCACTCGATGTATTTGTTTCCGAAATAAAAGATGGAACCTATAAAAAACCTCTCAATGTGGGTCTGCCATTGAATTCAAATTTGGATGATTTCTCGTTTACTATAGATTCAGATACCAAAGAAGGATATTTTGCATCGAATAGAGCAGGAGGGAAAGGAAGTGACGACATATATCAATTAAACGAAATCAAACCATTACTAATTGAAGATTGTAACCAGCTCATTGCAGGAATAATTACAGATATTGATACAAAGCTACCTTTAGAAAATGCTGTAGTTATTCTTCAACAGGAAGAAAGCAAGCAATTACGTACAATAGTAACTTCGGCAGACGGTAGATTTAATTTTAAAGTAGCTTGCGAGTTATCTTATACGATTTCGGCATCTAAAGAAAATTATACCGATAATTCCAGAACTTTAATTCTAGATAAAACTAGAGGGAAAAGCAATGATGCTTCAATGGCACTTAAGTCTCTTGAGGTTATAAAACAAGAAGAGAAAAAATTAGTTGAAGAGAAAAAACAAAAAGAAGCATTGGAGTTGGTTGCTTTAAAAGCAAATGAAGCCAAAGCTAAAGCGAATGAAATTGCTCAAATTGAAATCAGGAAAAAAGAAAAAGCTGAGAAGGCAGTTGCAGACCGAAAAGAAAAGATAGAGAAAATTATTGCACAAGAAAAAGATGTAGTAAGAGATAAAGACCGATTAATTATCAAGACAGATCCTATTTATTTTGATTATGATTTGTGGTATATAAGAAAAGAATCTAAAATTATCTTAAATAGAGTTGTAGAATTAATGAAGAAATATCCAGATATGGTGGTTGAGATTGGCTCACATACAGACTCCAGAGGCAATGATAAGTACAATGCTAATTTATCTCAAAAAAGAGCAGAATCGACTAAAGAGTATTTGATAGATTCAGGAATTGATAAAAAGAGAATTATTGCTAAAGGATACGGAGAGTCGGTGCCAATTGTAAAATGTAAAACTGACGATGCTTGCAACGAAGAGCAACACGAATTAAATAGACGTAGTGAATTTGTAATTAAGAATTTATAAATCGTTATGTTGTTTTAAAATAAAAAGGCTTTTAAATAAATCAAGATTTTGTTTAAAAGCCTTTCTTTTGGTCACTTTTTTATTTAATTTTATAAGATATATGAACTTAAAATATTTAATTATGAAGAATCTAGTCCTGCCTTTTTTGCTTGTGTCTTGTGTTATGCTTCAGAGCTGCAAAAAAAATGAAACTCAGAAAGAAACCGATGCTGCTAAATCGGATGCTGAAAGTATTGTAAGTGTTCAATGTTATAAAGCAGTCTATGAAAATGATACTATCGATTTAAAATTAAATACTTTAAAAAATGGAAAAATAAGTGGAGATATGGTAATGAAAATTGCTGGCGCACCACATAAAAATGGAGAAATCAATGGAGAATTTAAAGGAGATACTTTATTTGCAGATTATGCTTTTATAGAAGGAACAAACAAGGATAAAAAGTTCAAAAATCCTATGGCATTTTTAAAAAGAGAAAAACAACTTATTGTAGGTAATGGAGCTATGGAAACGTATTTAGGGAGAACTTATTTTGCTAAAGGTAAGCCTATCGATTTTGAGCGTGTAAAATATAAACTTGAAACTACGGACTGTGTAGATAAATAAAACCTGCGAAAGTAAATCAATAAAAAAAATCGCTTCCTAAATTTTAGGAAGCGATTTGACTTTATGGGAATTTAATTTGAATGTTAATTAGAAACTTCTCCTTTAATTTTTAAAGCGACACGACCCTCTGGGTAATTTACTGCATTAGTTTCAACAGTAATTGTTTTTCTTATTCGTCCTGGAGCCATATTAAATTTTACTTCAATTTTACCTGATTTTCCAGGCATAATTGCCCGCACTTGGTTTAGATACAATACTAATACCTGCTGTAGACTGTACTGATGTGATAATTAAGGGGAGCATCTCCAAGCATGGTAAATTCAAAGGACTTAACCCCGTTATCACCTTTACTTACTGTACCATAATCAATAGTATTATCCTTGGCAGCAAAATCAATTTTTGGGCCGTTTTAGCAAGACCAATGGTTGTAACCATTAAGATTGCTATAAATGAGGCTACTTTCTTCATTTGAAATTGTTTTAAGTTATTAAGTAAATATACTTTCTTTTAATTAATACACAAATTATTAATTCGCTTTTTATAGTGTACTTAATTATTTACTTTTGTCATCTATAATAAATACAAAAATCAAACCAAAGTATAAAAGTTGATTTGCTTAACTATTTAAGCGTTTATTTAATTGATAAAAAGACGATTAAAAAAAATAGGTAAAAGAGAAATTAATGATTAAACAAATTAACGATTAAATATATCCAAGATAAAATGACAATTCCAGCACAATTTGACGCTAAAACAATCGAAAATAAATGGTACGACTACTGGATGAAAAATAATTATTTTCATTCGGAACCAGATCATAGAACGCCTTATACAATTGTAATTCCTCCTCCTAATGTTACTGGAGTCTTGCATATGGGGCATATGCTTAACAATACCATTCAGGATGTATTGATAAGAAGAGCGCGTCTTAAAGGATTCAATGCTTGTTGAATCGGAACAGATCATGCATCGATTGCAACAGAAGCTAAGGTTGTTGCTAAATTAAAAGCCGAGGGAATCAATAAAAATGATTTAACACGTGAGGAGTTTTTAGCGCACGCTTGGGAGTGGACAGATAAGTATGGTGGTGTAATTTTAGATCAGTTAAAAAAATTAGGAGCTTCTTGCGATTGGGAACGTACCAAATTTACAATGGATCCAGATATGTTGGCTTCAGTAATTCGTTCGTTTGTTGATTTGTATAATAAAGGGTTAATTTATTAGAGGGATACCGAATGGTAAACTGGGATCCTGAAGCAAAAACGACTTTGTCTGACGAAGAAGTTATTTATGAAGAACAACAAGGAAAATTATTTTTCTTAAAATATAAAATTGGAACAGAAGAGTTTTTAACTGTTGCTACGACGCGACCAGAAACTATTTTTGGAGATACAGCTATTTGTATCAATCCAAATGATGAGCGTTTTACACATTTAAAAGGTAAAAAGGCTATTATTCCTATCTCAGGAAGAGTAATTCCTATTATCGAAGATGAATATGTAGATGTAGAGTTTGGAACTGGATGTCTTAAAGTGACTCCTGCGCATGACATGAATGATAAAACGCTTGGAGAGAAGCATAATCTGGAAATTGTAGATATTTTTAATGAAGATGCTACACTTAATAGTTTTGGATTGCATTATCAAGGAAAAGACCGTTTTGTGGTTCGTGCCGAAATTGCAAAAGAACTAGAAGAAATTGGTGCTTTGGCTAAAACTGAGATTCACCTTAATAAAGTAGGAACTTCAGAAAGAACCAAAGCAGTTATTGAACCAAGATTATCAGATCAATGGTTCCTTAAAATGGAAGATTTAGTAAAACCAGCAATTAAATCTGTTTTGGTTGATGGAGATATTAAATTACACCCAAAACGTTTTGAAAATACTTATGCCCATTGGTTAAATAATATTCGCGATTGGAATATCTCTCGTCAATTATGGTGGGGACAACAAATTCCTGCTTATTATTATGGTGACGGAAAAGAAGATTTTGTAGTTGCTGAAAATATAGAAGATGCGTTAAAATTAGCACAAGAGAAAACTGCTAACGTTTCACTTAAAACATCTGACTTAAAACAAGATGTTGATGCATTAGATACTTGGTTCTCATCTTGGTTATGGCCAATGTCAGTTTTTGGAGGTATAATGGATCCAGAAAGCGAAGATTATAAATATTATTATCCGACAAATGACTTGGTTACAGGTCCAGATATCTTATTTTTCTGGGTTGCCAGAATGATTATTGCAGGTTACGAATATGCAGGTGAAAAACCATTTACAAATGTATATCTGACAGGTTTAGTACGTGATAAACAACGTCGTAAGATGTCTAAATCATTAGGTAATTCACCAGATCCTTTAGATTTAATCAATACATTTGGTGCCGATGGAGTACGTGTAGGATTGCTTTTAAGTGCTTCTGCAGGAAATGATATTATGTTTGATGAAGAGCTATGTAATCAAGGGAAAGCATTCTCAAACAAAATTTGGAATGCTCTTAAATTGATAAAAGGATGGGAGGTTTCGGAAACGATTCCACAACCAGAATCATCAAAAGTAGCTATAGAAATGGTTTCAGGCAAAGTTTCAGCACGCATTAGTTGATATTGAAGATAATTTTGAAAAATACCAGGAAAATTCTCATTCATTAATGGCAATTTATAAATTGGTATGGGATGATTTCTGTTCTTTATTCCTTGAAATGATCAAACCAGCTTACCAACAGCCAATTGATAAAAAGACATTTGATAAAGCAATCGAAATTTTAGAAAATAACTTGAAATTGCTTCATCCGTTTATGCCTTTCCTAACAGAAGAAATATGGCATATACTTGCTGAAAGAACTCCTGAAGAAGCTTTAATTGTTTCGACTTGGCCAGAATTAAAACCATTTGATGCAAAATTAATTACAGATTTTGAAAATTCGGTTGAAGTGATTTCTGGTATTAGAACGATTCGTAAAGAAAAGAATATTGCAATGAAAGATAGTATTGAATTAAAAGCGATTAACAGCGAGAAATTTTCTACTTATTTTGATTCTGTAATAACTAAACTTGGAAATATATCTGCTTTCGAATACGTTTCGGATAAAGTAGACGGAGCTTTGTCATTTCGAGTAAAGTCTAATGAATATTTTATCCCAATAACAGGAGGGAATATTGATGTTGAAGCTGAAATTGCAAAATTAAATGCAGAGTTGGTTTATACACAAGGATTCTTGAAATCGGTTCAGTCTAAATTGGCAAATGAGAAATTTGTTGCAGGTGCGCCAGAGAAAGTTTTGGCTAACGAAAAACAAAAAGAAGCTGATGCTTTAGCAAAAATTGCTACAATCGAGCAAAGTTTAGCAGGTTTGAAATAAGAAACTAGGATTTTTCTTTTAAATATAAATCCCAATACTGAATTAGTATTGGGATTTTTTTATTTAAATGAGGTTTTATTTTACAGGTTCTCTTAGTATCGTTTTCAATTTTTCAGGAGATGTCTTTCGAAAGTCTGACAAATAGATTTCATGATGCATTCCGTTTTTGTACAAATTATTTTCCTTGAAAATTCCTGAATTTGTTTGAGTGTTTCAGGTTCATTGGCAAAAGGCCCAACATGAAGAATTTGTATTACTTTGCCTTCCGCCATTTCATAAAATTCAATTGTACTTGCTAATTTTATTTCCTTTTTAATGACAATTGCAATAGCGGTTTCAACTTGTTCTTTGGAGACAAAATCAGGCATTCTAATCATGACTCTATAATTCCATTCGCTTCTGGGGATTTTTAATGGTGCCTCATCTATAGATATGTTAACGTATTTTTCTTCATCAAAACTCCATAACGCTTCGAGTTTAGGAACGACAAAATCATTGTTTAATGCTTTACATATAAATTTTATCGTGTAAGCTGTTGAATATAACGCCTGAATATTATCAGTAAAAGTTTTTCCAGAAGGATCACCTTTACCAACAATTGATAAATAATGTGCTTTTTGAATATAAACTATTTGAGGCTCAGTTTTAGCTGTATAGTATGCTTTATCTGTCTTTGTTAAATCTAATTTATCCATTTTATGTATGTTTAGATTACAAAGTAATTACAACTAGTGACAACCCTATGTCATTAGTAATTCTGTTTTTACTTTTTTTCTCGTTGAAAAAGAGAAACAAAGGATAAGAAGAAACCGCTGTGATACCAATTATGATTAGAAAGCTTTCTGGGTCACTATAAATGAATCCGATTAATAATGCTAATGAAACTAAAATGGCTAAAATAGTCGTCCAAGGGTACCAAAAAGAGTGATAAGGTCTAGGTAAATAGGGTTCCGTTATACTTTTAATTTTATAAGCGAAAAATAAGCCAATCCCAAACAATAATAGAAGTGAATGCAGCAAAGGAGAATAAATATTTCAAACGACCCGATACAGATCAGGAATAAACTAAATAATGAGGAAACCAAAAGAGCAACAATTGGTGTGCCGCCTTTATTCACAATTGTGCCTTTCTCAATAAAAAAGCCATCACGACTAATCCGTATAAAATTCTGGAGGAATCATCATAAAGGCATTCAGTATGCTAATTAGAGAAAAAATTGCGATTACAGTGACTATAATAGCGCCATTCTTTCCGAAGATAATGTTTGCTACATCGGCAGCGGCCAGATTAGATTTAGCTAAAGTTTCGATTGGCAAAACATGAAAGAACGCAATATTTAATAAAACATAAATAGCAATTACAAGTAGTGCACCACTATATAAAGAACGTGGAATGTTTTTGCTTGGATTGTCATTTTCTTCTGCAAAAAAACAAACTCCGTTCCAACCATTATAGGTACCGATAATAAGCTGAAGAGATTTAAAGAATCCAAATAAGAGTCCGATATTATAAAAAGAACTATCTTTTTGGATTGGGGGTAATTTTACTCCAGAGTACATAAAACAAGCAATAACCAAGGCTACAAAACAAATAACTTTAATGAAACTGGTAATCTGTTGGATAACACTGCCATTTTTTATACCACTTAAATGTAGCAATACAAATACAATTAATAATAATATGGCAATTTCTGTTGAATAGTTTCCTAGACTGGGGAACAGGATAATAAGGTATTCGCTAATAACGATGCAGTAAAATGCGGGTGGAATTACATTGGTTATAGAATCAAACCAACCTGATAAAAAGCCTGCATAATTACCAAAAGCTCTTTTGATGTAGTTATAAGATCCTCCAGCTTTAGGAAGCATAGTAGCTAGCTCAGCATATGAATTAGCGCCTATTAAGATAAAAAGACCACCAAAAAGCCAAGAAGCAATAATAAGCCAATAATTATCTAGCAGCCCAGCTATATACCAGGTGTTCGTAAATCCCAACTCCTATTGTTCCTCCAATTAATACCGCAATATTAAAGCTCAGCCCCAGACTTTTCTTTAATTGGTTCTTTTTGGAATCTGACATATTTAGATTTTGTTTTTTTTGATTATTAAGACCACAAAAGTAGTATAATTAGAGTGTCTTTTTTTAATCAAAAAACCCCGTTTAATAATAAACGAGGTTTTTGATTTAGGAAACTGAAAATTGTTTCTTAGAATTATCTATTAAGCTTGTCATTACCTTGACGCAGGTGCAATAGGGTTTACACTGTAATTCTCGTGAACAGTATAACCTAACTCGTTTGTAATGTTTGATAATTTACATAAGATAGAGAATTTATTCCATTCGTAACCAGCTGAAACATCAATTGTAGTATATCCTTCTAATGGGATTTCTCTGTCGTTAATTCCGTTTGGTTTAGTTGAGTCATATTGACTATTCCAACCACCAGTTCTTTTACCAATATAATTTCCGATAGCACCA
This sequence comes from Flavobacterium sp. TC780, assembly GCF_056783245.1. Classification (NCBI taxonomy): domain Bacteria; kingdom Pseudomonadati; phylum Bacteroidota; class Flavobacteriia; order Flavobacteriales; family Flavobacteriaceae; genus Flavobacterium; species Flavobacterium sp. TC780. The sequence goes on from NZ_JBXBAV010000029.1 coordinate 26,228, forward strand.
AAAAGTTATCCCTTTTAATACTCCTGTAGGTAATTTATAGAAAAAACTTAAGTTTGCAGTATTTGCAGGGGTTCTTGCTAGACGATCTCCTTCAATGAAACTACCATTTGCTCCTGTAGTTTTAGTATAACGCATATCATTGTAGCTATATCCTGCAATTATGTTTAATCCTTCAACAGGTCTTGCAGTAACGTCAATCTCTATACCTTTACTTTTTGTTTCTCCACTTAAAGCTTTAAAGGTGGCATCTGAATTTAGTGATCCATCAGCTTTAAATTCAGCTGTTTGTACCAAATTGCTATTAGTGATTTGATATACAGTAACATTTGTACTTAATAGTCCTTTAAGGAATTCTGTTTTAATTCCTACTTCATATTGGTCAATAATCGATGCCTTTAATGGTTGCGAATCAACAGTTATTCCTGTATTTGGTGTAAAAGAGCTAGAGTAGCTACCAAATAAAGAGATTTCTTTTGTAGGTTGGAATATTAATCCCACTTTTGGAGAAAAAGCATTATCTAATTTTTTATCACCAACTGCTGCTACAGCATTTTCAGGTGCTACGGTTTGAACTCCTCCTGCAAATTTTTCTTTATAAGTTGTAACTTCTGCTTCTTGCCAAGACCAACGAATACCTGCTAATACTTTTATTTTATCTGTAATCGAGATTAAGTCTTGAAAATAAACTCCAAAACGATTGGTATCTGTTTTTAAGATTTGAGTAGCTCTTGCATTAGGAATATCATTTCTTTGTGTCGAAGGATCGAAGTCAAAAAGATTGATTCTGTCATAAATGCTTGGATCGATTTTACCATTTACCATAATCTCTTTTTCACTGAAAGCATAAGTATAAGCAGTTGCAAATGAATTTTCCCAATCAGCACCTGCAAATATTTGGTGTTTTACAGATCCAGTATTAAAGTTTCCTTGTATGCTTAATCGGTCTCCAAGTATTTGTTCTAAGTTCTTACCTTGTGTTAATCCTCTATTCCAATAACCAGGAGTTGGATATATTTTAATATCATCTAAATTAGATAACTGAGCTGTTGATTTTTGAGTTCTATCGTAAGTTTGAAAAGAAGCATTGAAATTAAGTTTCCAATTTTTATTGAATTCATGATTCAATAACGCCGAAGCACTGGCAGATTTAGTATTACCATTAGACCAAGAGATCCGTAAAAAGAATTACGAGGTAAATCCAGAATTTGCTTGCCTATGATTCCTGTTCCAAAATCTGGAGTCCAATCTGCTGTTAAATAATCTCCCTGAACTGTAATTTGCGTTTTAGAGTTTATAACAAAAAGTAAGGAAGGATTTACATATAGACGCTCATTTTTTACAACATCTCTGAAGCTCTCTGAGTTTTCATAAGATCCATTAATTCTAAAAGCAATAGATTTACTAAGGGGACCGTAAAAATCAAAAGAAGGTTTATAGAAAGAATAGCTTCCCATTTGCATTGAAATTTCTCCACCTTTTTTAAATGAAGGAGTTTTGGTTACCAGATTTAATATTCCACCTGGAGCTACATTTCCGAATAATAAAGCAGAACCACCTTTAAGGAATTCAACTTTTTCTAAACCAGATACATCAGGAATAGAACCGGCATTGTAACGAAAACCATTTTTAAACATATTGTTGGTAGACATGTCATACCCTCTAGAGAAGAAAGATTCTTGAGCGCCACCACGAGCAGATCCTACATAAACACCATTTGCATTTTTTATAACATCACTTAATCGTATGGCTTGTTGCTGCTCGATTATCTCGCTACCTATTATTTGTATATTTTGAGGATTGTCCATTGGTTTTAAACCAGAACGAACTGCAGTAACTGGTTTAGGTTCTCTGTTGGTAGTAATAATAACTTCATTAAGAACTTCGCCTTTTTTGTTTTTTACAGTATCAGTAATTGCTGTTGCAGTATCATGATTATCAGTAGTATTTGCTCTTCCTTGTGCAAAACCAGACAGACCGAATAATAAACCTAGTGTAGGCAATAATATATATTTCATATTTGTTTATTTGGAATAAAAAAAAATAATGGCGCAAAAGTAGTGTCTATGTTTGTATTATCAAAACTTATTTAGATTAATTATACTTAGTTTTTAACAAATTTTTACAATTTGCTTTGACACAAAAAAAAAGAAGGAAACCTTTGTTATCACTAACTTAAGTTTCCTTCTTTTTATTTGTTATGAACAATATCACTTATTTAACTTCTATAGAATAAGTTGCCATTTTCCAGATTTCATCATATTTTTTCCCATTATGTTCACCAGCGCTTTTCTCAGTGTGAGCAAATTCTACCATATATTGTCCAGACCAAATTGGTGTAAATTCAAATTGTCCTTTTTCGTCAGTATATAGTTCTTTTTCCCAGCCATTAGGAGCAATTACTTTAATTTTTTGCTTTTTTGCAGCAACTCCTTCATATAAAGCTACACCAGATAATTTTGTGTTTTTCTTTGCTACATCAGCATTTTCAGAGAATACACTAATTGTATTTTTGTTTGCTTCAGCAGTATTACCTGCTGTTTTGTTACCAACAACTACTGTTGCACTTGAATTATAATCTAATTTCATTGTACCATATACATCCTTTACCGTGTGTTGCATCACTACAGTATATACGCCATCTTCATCAGGAGTAAAGAATGCTTGGTATTTTTTGTCTAAAGCAGTTGGGGTTAATTTAATTTCTTTTTTAGAAGGACTTATCAATATTAATGAAAAGTCTTTTAAATCAGAAAACCATTTAGCGGCAGGAGTAATATCGTTATCTGAAAATTCTCCCAAAGTATACTGAAATTTCTTGGGGTTTTCCTTTTGTTCCTGTTGCTTTTGTTTCGATCCATAAAGCATGAGCAAATAATTGAGGACTTAGTAATACAGTTAATAAAACTACTAGAGTCTTTAAGGGAGTTAATTTCATAATGAAAGTATTTAAGTTTCTTTGATAAATAATTATAGTGATCTCATTAATCTTGAAATCGTTAACAAAATTATAATTTAATATTTGTTTTTACAATATTTATTTAGACTAATTATTAATAAAAATTTAAGAAATTCCTTTTTATACTTATAATAAAAAATATATTGTGGTTCTGCTTTGATTTCTACTTCAACTATTGACTATCTTGGGTTTTTAATTGTTCCATCAATGATTGGTTTTATTTCCGAATTTTTAAGTATGAAATGGGCTTTCTTAATCGTGGCTTTTTTGGGCGGAATGATGATTTTGATGGTGAATAAAATTGGGAGGAGGTCTTTTTTAGACACTAAGGCTCTGAGATTCTGAGTTTTTTTCTTGATGTGTGTATTATGTTATAAGCTTAGTGACTTAGCTTGAGAAACTATAACTATAAAAAAAGCTTTATTCTGTTGGGAATAAAGCTTTGCTATTAAAAAATGAATCTTAAATAAGATTCTATTTCTTCGTCATAAGATATTTCTCTGAACTCGGTTTTCCTAATTGAATTCCTGATATCTCAGCTGTCAAAGTATTATTAGCGTCTTTGGTATAGCTGATTTTTTGTGGATAATCGTGTTTTGGGTTTTCGAAAACCAATCCTTTTTCAGTGGATGCAGTTAATTCAAAAGCAACTGCTTCATCGTTGTTTTGCCCTTTTACAGTAGCGTTATAAGTTAAGATTTCTCCTTTTTGCTGCAGTTTTATTGTTTCAAAATGAATCGTGTCTTTTCCTTTAATGAAATAAGAACTTCCTTGAAAAGTACTATCATTTACTTTGCTCCATGTTTCAGTTAAAGTGCCTTGTGGAGTAACATTTTCCCATTTTCCAATAAGCCAATCGGCAGCTTTTATTTTGTCTTTTTCTGGAGTTTCAGTCTTCTTGCAAGAAACAATTGCCAGCAAAAGAAGCATAAGGGTAATTTTTTGAAACATTAGTTTGAATATTAGGGGATTATTTTGAAATGCTAAAATATAAAAAAAAGGATAGTGAAAAGTGAAAAAGTGAAAAAGTGAAACATAAATGGAAAACATCTAACCTCTTATTTTTACGTCTCTCTTTTTACATTTAACATTTTATATGTCTACGTCTAACTACAAAGTATGGCATAAACGAGTTCTTTGGTTGGTTTTTGATCTTTCAGTTTTTCTCTAACCGTATCAAAAGTTACTTTAAAATCGCAACCCAGTTTATAATTACCACAACCGTAAGCAGTTTTACCTTTCATAACCGTTCCTTTTTTGCATTTAGGACACATTAAAGAGTCTGGTGTTGCTGTTGCTGTTGAAGTTGCTTTAGGTGTTGCTTTTTTAGGCTCTAGTTTGAGTTTGTAATTTTCTTCAAAACGAATCAAACCTTCTACTGTACCTGTATCGGTTTTAAAGCCTTTTATATTTACTGTTGATCCTTTCTGAACTAATCTTAAATATTGGTTTTCTGATATTTTTTTGTCTGCAAAAGTATAAGGCAATACAAAATCACAACCTGCTTTATAATTGCTACAACCATAAGCTGATTTTCCTTTTATAAGGGTTGCTTTTTGACATTTTGGACAGGTTTCAGCCAAAATTCCTGCAGCTTTCTTTTTCTCAACTTTGGCAACTTCTTTTTGCACGCTTCCTGCATGCGAAATATTGGCATGTCTGGTTTCGCTTCGTACTTCATATACTAAGGCTTCGACCATTCGTTTCATGTTGATAATAAAAGCACCAGCGGTATAAGCACCTTTTTCAATATCTTTTAACTGCTTTTCCCAAGAACCAGTAAGTTCTGCCGACTTTATTAATTCATTTTGAATAGTCTCAATAAGCTGAATCCCAGTTGGAGTAGGTAGAACCTGTTTTTTATTTCGGACTATGTATTGGCGTTTAAAAAGTGTTTCAATAATGTTGGCTCGTGTAGATGGGCGTCCGATACCATTTTCTTTCATTAGTTCGCGTAAATCCTCATCATCTACTTGTTTCCCTGCAGTCTCCATAGCACGAAGCAAGGTTGCCTCTGTAAACTGATTAGGCGGTTTAGTTTCTTTTTCTAAAAACGAAGGTTCGTGCGGGCCTCTTTCTCCCACAACAAAATTAGGCAACAAATCGGCTTCTTTTTCTTTAGCATTTGGATCTTCAAAAACAACACGAAATCCTTTTTTCAAGATTACTTTTCCAGTAGTTTTAAAACTTACATCGGCTGCTTTTCCTATAACTGTAGTGTTAGCAACCAAACAATCATCATAAAATACAGCTATAAAACGCTTTGTAATAATATCATAGACTTGCTGCTGATTGTATTGCAAATTAGATTGTATTCCTGTTGGAATAATCGCATGGTGATCGGTTACTTTTTTATCGTTGAAGACTTTAGGCGATTTCTTTATTTTTTTCTCTAAAAGCGGTTGGGTAAGAGTGGCATAATTAGTTAAATTTTGCAAAATACCAGGTACTTTCGGATAGATATCATTTGGTAAAAAAGTGGTATCTACTCTAGGGTAGGTAACTACTTTTTGTTCGTATAAGGTTTGAACAATTTTGAGAGTTTCATCTGCCGAGAATCCAAATTTTGTATTGCAATATACCTGTAAACCGGTTAAGTCAAATAGTTTGGGTGCATATTCATTACCATTCTTTTTGTCGATAGAAACAATTTCAAAATCACTTTCTTTGACTTTGTTAGCCAAAAGTTCTCCATCTTCTTTTTTTAGGAAACGTCCTTCTTCATAACTAAAAAGAGTTTCTCTGTATAAGGTTTGCAACTCCCAGTAGGGTTGAGGTTTAAAGTTTTCAATTTCTTTAAATCGATCCACTACCATAGCCAATGTTGGGGTTTGTACCCTTCCGATAGATAATACTTGTTTGTAGCCACCATGCTTTACTGTGTACAAGCGGGTAGCATTCATACCAAGCAACCAGTCGCCAATGGCTCTGGAAAACCCTGCATAGTATAAATTATCGTAATTGGCAGATGGTTTTAAGTTTTCAAAACCTTCTTTTATAGCTTCGGTAGTTAGGGATGAAATCCATAAACGCTGTACTTCGCCTTTATAATTGGCTTCGTTCATAACCCAACGTTGAATGAGTTCTCCTTCTTGTCCAGCATCCCCGCAGTTTATAACCAGTTCGGCTTTATCAAATAAAGTTTTGATGATTTTAAATTGCTTCTGAATACCAGAATTCTGTACCACTTTGGTCTCAAATTTTTCTGGAAGCATCGGAAGGTTGTTCAAATCCCAACTTTTCCAATGTGGTTTGTAGTCGTTAGGTTCTTTTAAAGTACATAAATGCCCAAAGGTATAGGTTACAGCATAGCCGTTGCCTTCATAATACCCATCGTGTTTGGTATTGGCTCCTAAAACGGATGCGATTTCTCGTGCTACACTTGGTTTCTCGGCAATACAGACCTTCATTTTTCTCCTTCTAATTTGAATCGCGAAATTAAGGATTTAGAAGTTGGTATTAAAGAAAATCATCAGGAGTTATGAAACGAGTAGCAGTTTTATAGAGAAAGTATGATGAAGAGATGCTTTTTTAGATGGCTTTATTTTTCTGTCGTTCAAATTTTTCTCAAAAATACAAATAATTAACAGAGTGAAGGAGAAGAAAATATTAGATACATATTAGTACTCAAATTATTTTTTGGATAAAATCCTCTAAACTTTCTTCCTTATCCAATTCTAGTTTCAGTTTTAGTCTGTATTTGTTCATTCTTATGGTTTTAAGCTCTACATATAGTAGGTCTGCCATTTCTTTAGAAGGCATTTTCATAAAAATGTATGTACAATATTTTAAATCCAAAATCGTCAATTTTTGTTTGGCTTTTTCTTGTAATTTGGTATAAAAATCAGGATGGATTTCATTTAAAACCTTTTCAAAATCATCAAAATTTTTATCAAGATGTTTTTCGTTTTTTATAATCTTATCTAAGTTTCCAGGATTAAAATTAGAATTGTTTTTTAAATTATGTTTTAAATTCTCTAACATTTCATTTTTATAAGATACCTGCATGTTTTTTGCTAAAACTTTTTTTTGCAATTTATTGGTTTCTTTTTCTTTTAGTTTTGCGAAAAGTTCTGCATTAATTTTTTCTATTTTTAATTTTTTTGTTTCTTCATCTTTGAGCTTTGCAAGCAAAATAACTTCCTCTTTTTTTTGTCTTAAATATTTTACTCTGAAATTAAATATAAGGAATAGAAATACTAGGGCAATAAATAAAGCAACTGCAATTCCCAGATACATTAGGTTTTGTTTTTTCTGAAAATTTATTTCTTGTTCCTTTTTTGATAATTCGTATTTTACATGCTGTTGCTGGCCTATTCTTGTGTATTTCTCATCATAGTATTTTTGATAGTATTCTAATGCTTTTTTAAAACATTCTTTTGATTTATCAGACTGCCCTGTCTGTTCATATAATAAAGCGATTTGGTGGTATAGGTCATATTTGTTTTTATATTGTTTATCATAATTAGAAATCATTTCTATCGCTTCTAGAAAAAAATGTTTCTTCTATTTTAGGTGTTTTCTTGCTTATTTCTGCCTGAATCAATGTTAAATAGTAACTCATCTTAAATTCTATACTATTTTCCTTAGGTATAGCCATCGCTTTTTTTAGATAGTAATTAATCGAATCTATATTTGCTTTATTAGGCTTTAATTCATTTTTAAATCGATAAGCATACGAAATATTAGCTATTGCATTAAAAAGAGAATGTTTACGGGTATATTCAGAGTTGCTTTCATAAACGGTAATTGCTTTTTTTAAGTTGTTTATAGTAGAATCTAACAAATAATATTTTTTTGTTTTTTCAAATTCCGCTAAATATCTAATTCCTCGCAGAGATTGGGCATAACCTATTAAATGAGGATTTTTACTTTTAAGTGCTGTAAATAAGGCTAGTTTTGAATATTTTTCTGAATTTTTGGTGTCAAAAAGATAATAATTACTGAGTATACTATAACTGAGTGCTTCAATATTTTTTTTAGATCTGCTTTCTTTTACCGCTTTTATTATTTTTAAGGAAATAAATATATCTTTTAATCCATCTTCTTTATCATCCAATGTTAATTTTATTATTCCTATATTATTGAAGCCTGTGGCTCTTGCTTCCTGATTTGATGAATGGTTAATATACCACATGCAACTATCTATTTTAGAATAGGCTTGTTGAATGTCTCCTTTTGTGGCATATATCTGACCTAAACTAGAATAAGCATAAATTCCGTATTGTGTTTCTTTTTGTTTTCTCGCCTGAGATACTGCTTTTTGACCAATTTTTAATGCTTTAATAACATCTGTATTGTAATAAGTGACTAACAGAGAAAGAGGTATTATTTTTTCTTTGCTAGGTATTGATTTATTGTGTGTTATTTTTTCTAAAGAATCAATAATTTTTTGTTGCCCTAAAAAAAAATTGGGAATAATAAGAATAAGAAATAACAGTTTATTTTGCATATTATATCGTTTATTAAAAAAAACAACTTATACCTTACAAATATAAGTTGTTTTGAAATAATAAGTAAGAATGATTTTATATTTTATTGCCTTCAAAGCTATATGCAATGTCAGTTTCGGCTGTTTTTTCTGTAAGAAGAATTAAGAATTTAGATTTACTTTCATAGTTAAATATTCCTTGTGCATTTTGGGATATATAATATGTACCTGACTGGGTTGTTAAGGGCAAGTCTTTGACGGTAACTATTGAATATGGCTGATCTTTTTTAGGTGCTATTCTAACAGTTTTTTCTCCTGCACTAGAGAATATTATTTCCGCATCGTAGTACGTTTTTACTCCACCGTCAAAAACCTTAAGCGTTCCTTTATACGTACCTAATAATTCCTTAATCGTACTATCAGGTTTTGGCGTTTGTATGGTAGTATCCCCATCATCATTGCTACTACTGCTGCAAGAAGTAAACATAAAGGGGGTTGAAATTGTAAGAGCTAAGAACAAAATCCCTTTATTAAAAATAGTTTTCATATTTTTTATTTTTAAAAATTAATAAGAGACAAATGTATTCTGTAAACTCATAATTCGATGATTATAGGTGTCTACAAAACGTCTACAATGGTATCTGTGTTCTCTTAATGAATTGAAATTTATTTGGTTAAGGGTTTACTTAAGCTGTGAGTTCTCGAAGTTTTTTTTTAAAATGTTTTTAATAAGAAGCCTATCGGGGGGTAACATTTTATCAATCAGAAGAGAAATATTGACGGATATAGTTCTGCTAGTATCTCAGATGATGTTTTTATTGAAGAAATTCAGAACAAAAAAATAGTGGATGGAAATAGTAAAATAGCGAAGCAATCTCCATCAGTTGCTCTATAAATAAGTTTTTCAATTTGAGACAATGCTAATGAAGTTATCTAGCAATTTTATATTTCTACAAACTATCTCTTTTTCCTCCTTATCGGTTAGGTATTTTCGAATTGGAATATCATAAAAAACCCGCTCGTGACTATTTTTATTTTTTAGCTAGAATATTTTGATTGACCTCACCGCGAGCGGGATGTTTGTATTAGCAGTAATTTTGGGTTGTTACAAGCTGGCTTTTATTCTTTTTGTAATTTCGTCAATCGTTCCCAATCCGTCAAAAGTCAAAACATTGATTTTAGATTTCATATACTCAATTGCAGGCCTTGTTGCATTTTCAAAAACTTCAATTCTTTTTATATGAATTTCGGGATTTTTATCATCTTTTCGATCAGAAGTTTCTGCTCTTTTTTTTGCTCTTTCTAACAGTTCTGATTTTGGGACATCAATATTCAATACTTTTCCAATTTTCACTATCTTTATATTCAATGAGCTGTATTAAATCGTTTACTTGTGGTTCTGTTCTAGGATAACCATCTAAAATTATTCCGTTCTTTGATTTGTTTTCATCCAATATTTTGCTAAATAGGTCTTTCATTATCGAGTCAGGAACGATATTCTCCTTTTTCTTCATATTCAGACATTATTTTTCCGATTTCGGTTTCATTCTGTTTTTCTAAAGCGGCATCTATCTCCTGTCGAAATATGTTCAAATTTAAGTTGCTCTTTTAAGATTTCGCATTGTGTTCCTTTTCCTGAATATGGTGGTCCAGTTATTATTAATATTTCCATTCGTTTTTTTTAATATTTAATTGTGACTAATATAAAGTTAATAATTTGAAATGTGATTATTTTTTTTCAATGCTTTCAGTTGAATACAACCGATTGTATACAATCACTTAAAAGTAATTTATTACATGTAATTTAGTTTCGATGAACAAAGAACTAGAAATCTAATAATTAACCCAAATTCAATCATGGAAGTACAACATAAAGAGTCAGCCACAGAACTTTTAGAATTAATGGATAGAGTAAAGTATTTCTCAAAATTGAAACCAGATAACAATGATAATGATTCGTTTAGCGTAACGCTCAAAGTATCTTGTTATAATGAATTAAATCTAATGGTTTCTGATTCTTCTTAAGGCAAGTATTATTCTGCTTAATGAAGATGCTAGAAATTTGTCAAATGTAGCAGCAGTAACTGATATTAATGTAATGACTTTACTTGAAATTGCCCTACAACTTCTTCCAAGTAGGAGGAGATGGAATTATTAGATGATTTGCATAGACTTCATTTGAAGTCTGAAGCTAGATTTGCTAAATAGAAAAAGGTACAGTTTGATGCTGTACCTTTTAGAGTTTCGTTGTACGGAGTTCCTCCGTTTGATGTATTAATTTCAACACATCGAGCGAAAGCGAATTGACAAGTAATTACCCTAGTGGGTTGTTTTTTCTTAAAATTTTTTTCCTATCTGAGTAGCTTATTAAAAATGTGCTAAAAAAGTCAGGAGACTTCATACTGTAAACCTCAGTTTAATAAAATTATTTAGGTAGATGTGCAATCAATTCAACCTCTAATTTTGCGCTTTGCATGTATAATCGTTGTACTTGTACCCATGTAGCAGCAGGAAAGTCACCATTGTAGAATTTTTTTCTAGCAGAATTATATTTTTTTACTGCCTCTATATCTGTTGCATAGAAAATTTCTTTTACAACATTTTCAAATGTGGCACCATAACTCGCTAGTGAAGCCTTTAAATCGTTATAAACAGCTGTGATTCCTTGTAGTTATTTCGGTTGTTACAGCACCCGAAATGTAAAGGACATTGCCAATTTTTAAAACTTGAGCATAACCAATAGCGGTGTACTTGTTTTATTTCATTGTTCCAATGCCATTTTTCCCTTTTTTATTTTGGCTCTCTTGTGCGAAATTTTTGTTGAAAATAAATAAAAAGAAAGTAAAAGAAAGTACTTCATAATTGTTTGGTTTTTAATTGATTTGTTAAATGTTTTATAGGTTATGTGTAAAGATATTTAAGTTTTAATCTGCTTGTTGTGAACGATTTGCAAATCAATTGTTAATATTAATGAGGAAGACTATAGGGCAGCAGGCTCTTCGCAGAGCGAGGGAATAATGTAATAACTTTACTTGAAATTGCTTTACAACTTTTGCCTGAGGAAGAAATGGCTTTATTTGATGTTTTGCAGAAACTTCATCTGCTGTCTGGTAGAACTTTATGTAAATGATTTTATAAACTTAAATAGTTTTGGAGTACTGAAATAGAAAAAGGTACTGTTCACTATGAGCCGTACCTTTTTTTGTTTTTTATTTTAAGTTTCGAAAAATCGTATTCTTTTTGAATTTCTTGTTCTAATATTTTATTATTTTTTGAATTTCTAACTATTAGATAGGTCAGTATCAAAGGGAAGAAAGTAAAAAAAGTAAAACCGTTTTTTACTGCGCTGAAAACTACAATTCCAATAGTAAAGCCAACAGCAGCGGCATCAATTATTTTATTGTTTTTCATTCCCTTTATTTTCTGTAAAAGTTCTTGGTCGTTTAATTCGGTTAGGTTTTCTGGTTTTCATAGATTGAATCGTTGGTATAAATGGTTAGTTTTAATAGTGTTTGGTTCTAAAATATCGGCTGATATTCTGTTAAACGAAAATAGAAAAAAAATGTTAATCATACGTATAACTAGTACTTTGATCTTGCTTTTTATGTTTGTTGTTTATTGGAATGAGTATGAAGTCGGGAGATTTGGTAGAGTATACTTTACCCTTTGTATTAGTAATTACTTTTAAATGATTCAATAGAAACTATTACTTCCTTATTATCTTTCCCAATTTGGTAGGAATCCATATGTTAAGTGACGTTTTTGTATTGTCTAATTCATATCCATTAACTATTAATGAATTAATATTATTCATTATAATCCATTTTTTAGGACCTGCTTTTTCAGCAACAGTATCTAATTTATTTTGAATATTTGTTATCTTAAATTCAAGACTATCATCAATAATTAATTTTATATCATAATTTATTTCCCCAATGTAAAAGGTATTAGGTGTAAATATTCGTTGATTAAATTCTGATTCTGTTTTTTCACAACCTTTAATTTCAAAATCTGAATTACTTTCTATTAATTCTTTAAAATTGGAGTTTTTTACATATTTCTCAAATGCAATCTTTTTAGGACATATTGTTGAGTTCCATTCTTTGAGATAAATTGAGAAAAATGATTCTTTGTATTCTGTGTATTTGTCTCTGTAACAACCTGTTGTAAGAAAAATAAAAACCAATAAACTAGAAAATCTCGATATACCCATAATAATTACTTTTAAATGATTCGACAGAAATTATTACTTACTTATTTCTTTATAATCTTTCCTATCTTGGTTGGGATGTCAATATTTAGTGGTGCTTTTGTATTATCTAGTTTGTGACCATTAACAACTAATGATTTAATGTTATTCATTATTATCCATTTTTTTCTACCTCTATCAGCAATTGTATCTATCTCATCTTGAATGGCTATTATTTTATATTCAAGACTATCATTAATCGTTAACTTTATATCATAATTTATTTCACCAGTGAAAAAAATATAAGGGGTTAATACTATTTGATCATTGTAAGTTGATATTGGTACTTTTTTATTGGATTTATCATATTTTGGTAAGCAGTTACTATTTATATCAAAATCAGAATTGCGATCAATCAAATTTTTGAAATTGGAGTTTTTTTCATACTTCTCAAATACAATTTTTTCAGGACATATTGTTGAGTTCCATTCTTTAAGATAAATTGAGAAAAATGATTCTTCGTTTTTTATATATTCGTCTCTATAACAACTTGTAAAAAAACAAATTAAACCTGCTAAACTAATATACTTCAACGTATCCATAATAATTACTTTTAAATGATTTGATAGAAATTCTCTGTTTCTTATATATAAATTTATGATTAGGTTTAGCTTCTTTGTCAAATTCATTAAGTTGCTTTACTGGATCCCCCCCCAGTATAAATACTAAAACCTACAAATTCACTATCTCCAACCTCTAAAAAATTTAATCCTCCTTCATAAACCACCCAATGTATATTTGTTGTTAAAGCTTTAGGATTATAACTTTGTTTATCCTCAATCATATCGCTGTCTATCATCATCAAGATAGTACGCCCTTGTTTGTACTTTCGATCTATAATTTTAAGAAGTGTAACATCTATATCATCAATGGTCTCATTTAATTTTTCTAGCAGAATCAAATGGAAAATTTAAAGAATCAAAGTACCTATTGGCAATATAAGTTTTCCCATTTACTTCAAATGACATTATTTTGCATCCTATTGCCCAACCTCCCATTGTTCTTCCTGCGGTGTCTATTTTCATTTGTATATTTGTAATATCATATACCAAAGAGTCATCAAGCACTAGTCGATAATTATATTTTGCTCCTAAACGATCTGGAGGATCTTTAAAAAATATGTTAAGTTGTTCGTCTATAACATTAGCTAATTCTATATCTAACAATTTAAAAGATTGTTTATTTTTGGAATCTTTTTCAAAAAAATACAATTTACCTTTTTGCGGGATATACTTACCCTTTGCATCATAATTGTTTTCTTTATCAAAGGAAATCGAATTACTAATACTATTCTCTTTATCGCAATCAACTTTTGCTTGACAAGAAAAAAATAGAATAACAATCATAAGAAATAGTAATCTTGGTTTCTTTTTAATTTGCTTCAATGTATCCATAGTAGTTACTTTTAAATGATTCAATAGAAACTATTACTTATTTCTTTATAATCTTTCCTATCTTGGTTGGAATATTAAAACTAAGAGGGGTCTTTGTATTATCTAATTTATGTCCATTGATGATTAATGATTTAATATTATTCATTACAAGCCATTTTCCTGGACCAGATTTTCCTGAAATCGTATCTAATTTATCTTGAATATTTGTTATTTTAAATTCAAGACTATCATCAATAATTAATCTTATATCATAATTAATATGACCCTCATAAGGAATAATAGGCGTAAATACTCTTTGATTAAATCCAGATTCTATTTTTTTACAGCCTCCAATTTCAAAATCTGTATTACTATCAATTAATTTTTTAAAATTAGAGTTTTTTATATATCTTTCAAAAAGAACCTTTTTTGGACATATAGATGAGTTCCATTCTTTTATATGAATATCACTAAAAGAATCGTCAACTTTTTTATACTCTACGCTTATGCAATTTGAAAAAACAACAAATAGGAAAAAACTAATATACTTCGATGTACCCATAATAATTACTTTTAAATGATTTTATAGAAATTCTTTGTTTTTTGTAAATAAGTGGTCTTTTGTACTTATTGTCTTCATTTCCTTCTTCATTAAGTTGCGTTACAGGATCATATCCCCAAGTATAAATACGGAAACCTACAAATTTACTATCTCCAACTTCTAAAAAATTTAATCCTCCTTCATAAACCACCCAATGTACATTTGTTGTTAAAGCTTTAGGATTATAACTAGCTTTGTCCTCAATCATATCGCTGTCTATCATCATTAGGATAGTATGCCCTTGTCTGTTTTAATTGTGAAAATGCACTATATTCGCGGAACAAAAAATATTTAATACGTATGAAAAAAATAATTTTATTTTTGACAATGTGCCTTATGGCTTTTCCTGTGAAAGCAGATGAAGGAATGTGGTTTTTGATGTTTATCGAGAGATTGAACCATAGAGATATGCAGAAAATGGGCTTACAGCTTACATCTGAAGAAATCTATAGTATCAATAACCATAGTTTGAAAGACGCAATAGTTCAGTTTAATGGAGGATGTACTGCAGAGATGGTTTCTAAAAATGGTTTGGTTTTAACAAATCACCACTGTGGTTACGATGCTATCGCAGAGCTTTCTAGTGAAGAGCAGAATTACTTGAAAAATGGTTTTTGGGCAAAAGATAAAAGTGCCGAAATAAACGAAAATCATTATACGTTGGTTTCTTCGTTCGTATGGATGATGTTTCTAAAGAAGTTTATCAAAAGTAAATGATAAAATGACAGAAGCTGAAAGAAATAAAGCTATTCAACAAGAAATGGCTCTGATTGAGAAAGAAAATAATGAAGGTGGAAAGTATACAGTTTCAGTTCGTCCTTTCTTTCAAGGAAATGAATATTACTATTTTGTTTATCAAGATTATACAGATGTACGTTTAGTAGGAACGCCACCAGAGAGTGTTGGGAAATTTGGAGGAGATACAGATAATTGGGAATGGCCACGTCATACGGGAGATTTCTCTATGTTTAGAGTATATGCTGATAAAAACGGAAATCCAGCAGAATATTCTAAAGATAATGTGCCTTTACAGCCAAAACACCATTTGCCAGTAAGCTTAAAAGGAGTTAATGAAAATGATTTTGCTATGATATTGGGGTATCCGGGACGAACAAACCGTTGGAGTGCTGGTGGAATAGAGCAAAACATAAAATTTGCTTATCCTGCTTGGGTTGAAGGTGCAAAAACAGGAATGGACCAAATGAAAAAGTATATGGATAAAGATGCAACAGTTCGTTTGCAATATGCTTCTAAATATGCTTCAACTGCTAATTACTGGAAAAACCGTCAAGGTATGATTGATGCTTTAACAAAAGCAGGAACTGTAGCTACTAAAACAGAACAAGAAGATAAATTTTACGAGTGGGCTTCTCAACCAGCTAACAAAGAAAAATACGAAAATGTAATTCCAACTATTAATGGTTATTATAGAGAAACTAACTTAAAAGCGACTCACGATAATTACTTGACACAGCTTTTGCGTACCTCAAGTTATGCAACTGGACCAGCAAGTTTAGGGAATGCATTGATTGCTTATTATAGAGAAAATGATGCTAAAAAAGCAGAGATGTTGCCTAAGATTAACGCCATGATTGATAATATTTATGGAGAATTTTATGCGCCGCTTGAAAAAGATGTGTTAACAGCTCAATTAAATTTATACGCTTCAAAAGCAGCTGAGTATGGTTTAGCTCCACAAATAGCTAAAATGAAATCAGAGAACAAAGGTGATTTTACTGCAGATGTTGCAAAAGCAACTGAAATAAGTTATTTTACATCTAAAGATAAAGTATTAGCATTTATGGCTGATCCAAAACCATTAGCGATTGTACACGATAGAGGTGCTGCCTCCCTAACAACAGGAGCATGTATTAACCTT
>NZ_JBXBAV010000030.1:0-14370 GCF_056783245.1 Flavobacterium sp. TC780
AAGGTTAATACATGCTCCTGTTGTTAGGGAGGCAGCACCTAAGAAGCACTTGAAGTAAATAATTAATTGCAAAAAAATACGACTTCTCAAACGATTTCTCAATCAAATCATTACAAAAATCAATACCAATCAAAAAGCATAACCGTAACACCTCCCTTTATCAAAAAATTATCAGAATAAGTATATAATAAAACCCTAAAATCTTTCATCTATATTATTACAAAACACCTTACATTGATAAGTCTGAATTACATCTTTTCTTATGTTTATAATTGGATATAATTCATAAAAATTAGACACAAAACTCCTGAATTATACCTAACATATGAGCATAGCTATTGTAAATTAATTTCAGGGCGAATTACTCGAGATTAAAAACCTAGCAGAAAAAGTAAAATCGTATTTGTTTTATACTTGTATTTACATGATAGTTCTACTCTATGATTTTATAATAAATGTCCATTTATTTTTAAGCTTATAAAATTACCGTGAACAAAAATTCAATGCATAAAAAACAATATTTCTTCCAATAAGTAAAATTTTAAAATTGTTAAACAAAAATTTCGTTTAACTTAATAACAGTATACAGCATTAAAAAAAGGAAGGAGCTAAAAATCATAGATTTCAGCTCCTTCCTTTTTAGGTACTTTCAGTATTCTCCCTAACGCTAATACAATTCCATTAACCATAAAAGATTATAAAACTGTAGGCCACGACTATCGACTATCCTCCGCAATAAGCAGTTTGCTGCCACTTTCCATTATCCTTTACCCATGTATTGATACATCCACCACCTGTAGAACCTGAACCTTCTGGTCCTAGAGGTTCAGACATACCTGTGTCTACACTATTGCCATTACCATTACTATTACCTCCGCTGTTACCACCACTATCGTTATTGCCACTTCCTCCATTACCACCACCAGCACCACTTGGGTCAATATATATAGTCGTTAAAACAAAATTACCATTTGCATCAGTGCATTTCATAATAGTTCGATTCCCTTCTTGATATATTTCTTTTATTATATCATTCGCATCACAATCTACATTATTGGTACCATCTTGTGAAAACCCTAAAAAAGGGCAAAAAACCAGTAAATAAATTAATTTTTTCATTTTTTTGTTTTGGTTAATATTTTGATAATAAAAATAGAATCCCAAATATATACTTTAGCAACAATAATAATGTTAACTTTTAGTTAATTACCCAATAGTATTGTGAGTTTCTTATTTAGCTATACTTTTCATTAAACAATAACTTATAGCATCTCATTAAAAGAAAAAAACACAGTTTCTCATTCTTAAAAATTTAGTAACAATTCAAATTCCTCCAAAAAAAACTGCCCAAAATATTTTGGACAGTTCTTATAATTTATTAGCTATAAAGCTTTTTAATAATCTTAAAATTTAATAACCTTTATTTTGAATTGTATTTGCGTTTGCATTCATTTCTTTTAATGGAATAGGAAACGCATATCTTGAGCTGCCATAAGCAATTCCTTCTAAACCTAAATCATCATAAGTTTGTTTAACAGGATCTACCACTGGCATATTCATCTTAGTCCTTGCAATATCATCAAACCTAAAACCTTCAAAGCATAATTCTTTTCTGCGTTCTAAAAGAATATTATCAATTGACACCGACATATAAGGTGTAGCATTACGGTTTGTTGCTACTAGATTTAAATTTGTCAATGCAAGAGGATCTGCTGCATTAAGTCTAAAAGATGATTCTGCATTTATCAATAACATTTCCTCAAATCTAAACAAAACAACATTCATATCTACTTTTACAAACTTACCTGTATTTCTCAAACGTAATCTTTCTTGAATAGTAATCATATTTCTTCTAACATCTGAAGAAGAAAACTGATTTTTTAGATCTTCTAAAACTACAATATCTCCATAAGCAGTATTGTTATAGATATTAAACAAACTATCGTTACCACGGTTATCATCTGAAGTAAACACCAACTCAAAAATAGAATTTGGTTGAAGATTTGCTTTAAAAGATTCAGCATATTCTGCTGCAGTAAGTATTCTTGCTCCACTATTATTAATAACTTCCTGAGAAGCAACTTTAGCTATATCCCAATCTCCGAAATATAATGCAACTCTAGCTTTAATTGCATATACCATAGTTGTTCTAACTGCCATTTTATTCCCTTTATCAAAAGATTTATCCATCATTGTTAAAGCTTTATCCAAATCTGCATAAATAAAAGATTTCACTTCTCCTACAGTACTTCTTTTAGGCTTCATATCGTTTACATCTAAAAAATGCTTTACATAAGCTACCCCCAAAGAATTTAAATCTCCACCTGCAACATGTTGTTGCCCATAAATACGCACCAAATCATAATGTACCAAAGCACGCAAAGCTAAAGCTTGCCCTTTTACATAATTAATTTCCGCTTCATTTCCTACAATATTTGGATCAGCAACAATATTTGCATCTATAATAATGTTACAATTTGCAATTACAGCATACATACGCAAAAAAGCATCATTTGCATCAGAATCAGCGTTTGTCATATCCATTGCTGCCGAAGTTCTAAAACGTCCCGAATTACCATTTGCATATGCATTATCAGAACGAACATCTCCAAAAACCATTACATTTCGCCCATAATAAGCAAATGTCGTCATTATATCATAAGCTCCCCCAAGTACAACTTTTAAATCTCCAACTGTTTTTATCTCCGTATTAGGTTTATTTATACTTAGTTTAGGATCCAAATCCCCATCTGTGCACGAACCTAAAATGAGTCCTAAAAAAACTAAAGATGTGTATATTATTTTTCTCATTTTCTTATAATTTTATGTTAATTGCAAATACTACCAATTTTACTGGCGGACTTACCAGACTCGTAAAACCATCTGCTCTTACCTCTGGATCGTATTTCATCTTACCATCTTTCACAAAAGTCAATAAGTTTGTCCCTCTTACTGATAAATCTAATCCTGCAAGGCTCATAAACTTAACCGTCTCTGGACCGAATCTGTATCCCAAAACCAAATCTTTCATTCTTATATAATCTCCATCATATAAAAACCTTGTTGATGTAGTTGCTGCATTTCGTCCTGCCCCAAGCTCCATCTTAGGAGTCGAAACAATATCACCTGGTTTTTGCCATCTATCCATCAGATTTTCTGTACCATTGAATGAAACAAAAGTATTATCTCCTGTGCTTTGAGTATAACTAGTCCAATCTTCATACACCTTATGTCCACCTGCGAAATAGAAAGAAACATCTAAATAAATCCCTTTATAATCAAAATGAGTACCAAATCCGCCCAAATAAACTGGAGCAGATTTTCCTTGCATTGCCACTTTGGCATTGTTATAAACTGAAGTTGTTTCTCCATCTACACCATTAACATACCATAACGGTAATCCATTAGCAGGATCTACACCAGCCCATTTGCGCATATTCCATGTCCCTATTGATTCTCCAACTTTAGTAACTTTAGTTCCTGTAGTAATCTCTATATCTTTTCCTGCTGGATCTTTTGCTAATTTTTTAACTTCATTATCATTGTGTGAATAATTACCCGAGATAGACCAATTAAAGTCATTTCCTCTAAAAATATCTACATTCAATTCAACTTCTATTCCTTGATTTAAAACCGCACCTGCATTCATTAATTGTATCACACTAGTTCCTGTAGGAACTCCTTGCGTTAATGAAACTGGTACATTCTGTAGTAAATCATACGTATCCCTATTGTAATACGATACACTTCCCGAAAGCCTGTTTTTAAACAGTCCAAATTCTAAACCTACATCAATTGTTTTATTCTTTTCCCAAGTCAGCAACTCATTACCTATAGTGGATGGATAAGCTACAGGTTGCGCATCATAACTTGCATCAAATGCAATTAATCTTTGATATGAATTCTCATTTATACCACTATTTCCCGAAGTCCCATAAGAAGTTCTGAGTTTTAAGTTATTAAAAATAGAACCTTCCATAAATACTTCATTACTAATATTCCATGCCGCACCTACAGACCAGAAATTACCAAAACGATGTTTCGGAGCAAACTTGGATGATCCTTCTCTCCTATATGTAGCATCAAGTACATATTTATTATCATAATTATAATTAAATAACCCTAAATAAGAAACATTTAACCAATCTGAAAAATTCCCCATTGTAGATTTATTTTTAGAAACAACATCTAAATAAATCAAGTCATCCGAACCAATATTCTGACCATAACCTCCAATATAATCATTTTTATTTTTTTGGTGCTCAAATAGTGCGGTTGCGTCAAAATTATGCTTGTCTAATTTCAAAGTATAATTAATCGAATTTTGCGAAACCAGATTCGTGTTTCGTCTAATACTCTGTTCTATAGTACCATTGTAATTCCTACCATCTCCATGAATTCTATTATTATAATTATGATACGTATTCATATTATAATCTACTGCAAATACTGATTTATATTTGAAATGATTTGATATTTTCCAGTCTAAAGTATTATTAGATCTAAGCCCTAATAAATTATTAGTTTTAACATTATTTGCTAAAGTATAAAAAGTATTATGCAGAGAAGTCCAATACCCAATATCTGAAACATTTGCCCCTGTACCAATATTAAATGTACCATCACTATTATAAGGATTCACCCAAGGATTCATAAAATATTTTGTCAAGTTAGGGTTACTAAAAGTTCCTGTTCCCTCTAAGATACCATTCTGTTTAGCTTCAGAAAAAAAATTTGCAGTACTAAACTTCAAGGTTTCAGTTAATTTTCTTGTAACCCCTAGCGTAGCAGTAAATCGTTTAAATTCAGCTCCCTTAACAGTAGCTTCTGTTTTATTATATCCAAGCGAAGCATTAAAGGTCGTTTTTTCATCCCCTGCTGATACAGAAAAATCTGTATTCTGAACTAATGCATCTTTATTTTTTAGTAATTCTCCCCAGTTGTGGCTTACACCATCCCAATCTTGTAAACTTGCTTTGCTAGCATCAATATTTAATCCTTCAGGAGTATTCAATAGCCAATTTTCAGCTGTTGTTCTATCAAAACCTTTAGAAGTTCCATAAGTATTATAAACTGCATCTAAATACAATTCTTTTCTTTGATCTCCCGTAAGAGGCCTCCTACCTGTTACTGCATTATTCTGAAAACCAATAGAATTACTAAAATTATAAGACGGTTTTCCTACTTTTCCTCTTTTTGTTGTAATTACAATTACTCCATTAGACCCTCTCGCTCCATAGGCCGCAGTTGCTGATGCATCTTTCAAAACTGTTACACTTTCTATATCATGACTATTTAAAGTCGCTAAAACTGACATTGATGAAGCTGAACTCGTTGTTGTCTGAACTGTTTTATTATCATTACCACCTGAAAGATCTCCACTTATTACAGGTACGCCATCAATTACATACAGAGGTTGGTTATTTGCTGATATTGACCCAGCTCCTCTAATACGAATATCCTGAACAGAACCTGGGGTTCCAGAAGAACTTGATACTTGCAGACCAACTACCTTTCCTTGTAAAGCCTGATCAACAGAAACTGTTGGAATACCACTTAAAACATTTCCTGAAAGCTGCTTAGAACTACCTGTCATATTACTTTTAGATTTAGTAACATATCCCATTACCACAACTTCATCCAGCGCTTTACCATCTTCCTTCATCACTATATTCACTACAGAAGAAGCACCAACTGTAGCCGACATATCTTGCATTCCCATATAAGAAAACACAAGTATGTCTCCTTGTTTTGCCTTAACAGAATATTTACCATCAAAATCCGTTTGGACACCAATATTTGTTCCCTTGATATTAACGTTTACGCCAGGAATTGGCCCTGTTATCGCATCTGAAACAATTCCAGAAATAGTTTTCTCTTGTGCAAAAGAAAACTGCATGGTCAATACCATTAGTAATGTTAAAATCCATGTAAATTTTACTTTCATGTTAAATATTTTATAATTAATAGTCAACAAAACAAATGAAAATTTCTTACAATAACAATTAAACAATAAACAATTAAGAAAAATTTCCTACTTTTTATTTTAAATAAAAAGAGAAATAAACTACAAAAGCCAAGAACAAAGAGTGTTACAGCTAATTATAGTAAAAAAACTACAACAATATCCATTTATAGTTTTAACAAGAAACAAAATGTTAATTTTTTAACATTTGTTAATTATAAAGAATTAGATCCTTTTTTCAATAGCATTGTATGAGTTTCAATTGCTATTTCAAGAAAACTTATACGATTGATTTCAAAAAAAAACTGCCCAAGAAATTTGGGCAGTTTTTTTGATATATTAAAACTTAAAGCTTGATTCATTTCATTAAATAAACTTTTATTATGTATCTGAATTACAAATAATTTCAGCTTTCAAAACTGATCTTAAAAATTTCGAGTCAGCACTCAAATTTCTGAATAATTCATTCCTATTTATTAAACAAATTAAGAGTTTATTATCAATCTAGATAGCTAGTAAATGTTCAATAAATTGTATTTTTCTTCTTTTTTAGTAGGCTTTATTACTTTCTTTTTCAAGATTTGATCGTCCCTTGATCATCCATTCTGGAGTTTTTTCACCCTTTAAATAATGATCAAAAAATTGTTTCATTCTCGTTGATAAATCTTTTCTATTACCCCAACTCTCAGCTTTAAGATTATGTGGCTCTCCATTATAATTTAACATCCATACTGGCTTATCTAAACGACGTAATGCAGTAAAATATTCAATTCCCTGATACCATGGCACTGCTCCATCATTATCATTATGCATCATCAATAAAGGCGTTTGTACTTTATCGGCATAAAATAAAGGAGAGTTTTTTATGTAGGCATCTAAATTACCCCAGATCGTTTCTCCTATTCTGCTTTGCGTATGTTCATACTGAAACATTCTGCTTATACCTGTCTCCCATCGAATACCTCCGTAAGCACTGGTCATATTACTAACTGGAGCTCCTGCCATAGCTGCTGCAAACATATTTGTTTGCGTTATAAGATATGCTGTTTGATAACCTCCCCAGCTTTGTCCTTGAAGCGCTATATGTTTTGCATCGATTGATGGATATTGTTTTATCATATTCTCTACACCGCTCACAATACAGTTATAAGCACTCTCTCCTGGAAGCCCCTTTTTATAAATGATATCTGGAACAAAAACAAAATAATCATTACTAGCATATAACGTTCTGTTAATTGTAGACCTACTAGGCTGAGGAGCATAATGACGGTGATAGGTCTCTGAATTCAATTCATAAAAATACACTACCATTGGATATTTTTTGTTTGGATCAAAATTCTCAGGCTTATACAATAATCCTTGTAAAGTAATCGCATCATTATTTTTCCACTCTACCAAACTTACTGATCCCCACTTATATTTTTTTTGTTGTGGATTTGCTTTTGTTAATTGCACAGGAGACTCAAAATCGATTGTAGTAACCCAAATATCAGGGTATTGCTGATAATTTTGTCTGGTATAAAAAATAGTTTTACTATTTCTAGATTTCTTAGGTGCTGTAAAGAAATAGTCGCCTTCCATTATAACAACAGGTGTTTTTTCTTTATTAAAATCGGAATAAACATATCCTGCTTTTTTTGTACTTTCTTCAAAAACTGATAACAAAACTTGTTTTTTAGTATCTATAAATTTTTCCTCATTATCTATCTGAAGATATCGATACACCTTTTTTGTTTCTCTCCCATTTTTTGTTATTCTTTTTGGCTGTATTTTTGATTCTGGATCAAATTTCCATATATCATAACGATCATAAATGTAAACCGATTTATCTCCTTCATCCCAGCCAGCAATACCGTATGGAGAAGGCTCATTAGGCTGATCATTTCGCTCATCATACCAAGCCACATTTGTCCCTTTGGTTAATGGTTTCTGCTGATTGGTTTTTAAATTAATAGCATAATAAATGCTATCTTTTCTGTTGTAGTAAACAGCATATTTTTGAGAACCTCCAAGCCATACCCGATCTTGTTCTTTAACCAATATGCTTTGCTCCCCTGTATTCAGATCTATTTTAGAAAAATCTTTTACAAATAAAGCATTCCATGAAGAAGCTCTTTTATAAGATTCATCATCTGATCCTAAAACAAAATCCCCATCCCCATTATTTAATACTGTAACATCAGGAACAGTTTTATTTGCTAACTGTACCGCTTTGTCTGAACTAAAATCATATACTGCCTGATACGTTCGGTTTTGTTCCTTTTTACTATTTACAATCTGTTCTGGCTGTAATTCTTTATCTGTCCATGCCCAAATATCCAATGCTGCACGTTCTTTATTTAATAAAGTATCTTTACGTTTTTCTCCTTCAAATAAAGTATTTCCAAAGAACAATCTCTTTCCATTTGCTGAAAAAAATAAATCTCCTTTATCTGAATAATTCCAATTCTCTGGAATGTTCTTAATTCTGTTCGTTTTTAATTCTGTCAACTGTAATTTTGAACCTTTATACAACTGATATTTTTTAATTTTAGTTGTATCGGATGAAAATAGAAATCCTAACTTTTCTCCCTTATCTTCTATGGCGATCTTTGTTATTGTACCTTTTGAATTAAAAATCGTATCGGCCTTTTTGGTCCCTGCATCAAAATATAATAAGGCTGATGCAATTAAAGAATCTTTCTTTTTTTCTGAATGAAGCAATAATTTATCTGCTTTTTTAGACCAACTAAAGCTTTTTATATTCAAAAATGTTACACTATCTTTATGTATAGGGTTATAAACAACTACAAGAGTATCGCTCTTTGCTTTTGATTTTTTATCTGCTCCTATCGAATCTTTTACTTTTACTGTTTTCAGGATTGTTTTATACGCTAACCACTCTCCTCCTTCAAGAGGTTGACTGAAACTTTTTAGATTTGGATATTTTTTTATTTCTCTGGTTTTAAATACATAGATTCCCAAAGAATCAACTGGTAGTTTTTCTTTTTTTAGCTTCTTTGTTTCTGCCTTTCTTCTAACTGCTATTTCTGGCTTTATTTTAAATGATACAAACGTACTTTTCCCATTAATCTGAGCATCATACCCTCTGGGAATTGTATCTGATACTTTTGTTTTAACATTAACGACAACAAGCATACCATCGCCATTTCCTGGATTATATTCATATACCAGATAAGCACCGTTTTCAGACAACTGTGCTTTTTCTATTTGTTTCCAATTATCAAAATCATCTACAGTAAGTGATTTTTTTTGTGCAAATGATCCAATTGCGACAAAAAATAAAGAAACAAGCAAATACATTTTAAACTTCATAATTCTATTTTATTAGGGATAATTCTAGCTCAATAATTCAACTATTCCTCGTAAAACTACATAAATAATGTACATTCCACAAATGCCTCTCTACAGAAATGTTCCACTCTTAAATTATAACAAAATAAAAGCTACAACATTGCTGTTGCAGCTTTTAAATTTTATTTAAGAATAAAGTCTGTTTTGTTTTTTCTTTACAGAATTGCGTCATAAATATGAGGCAGTCACCGCCTCAATTATCAACTGATTATTAATAATATATAATCAATACATTTAATTAATTAATTAACTCATAATATCTCTTAAATCATTGAAAAAATGACTCTAACTTTCCAAAGCCTTTCTTAAAACATTCTATTTACTCAACGATTTTTTTTAATTGAGCATATAAGCTATATTTCATAAAGGCATTCCATAAAAACAAACAAATCAATAATTTTTTAATTTCTTCTTAAAGAACAATAAGGCTGTACCATAAATCAGAGCTATTGATTGCAATATAGTGATAAGAGCATTTAAAGGACGAATTAAACTCTTCTTTTATAAATGATGGAAAAGCATTTACACCAAAAATAATTACAACAATTAAAAGATATTTAACCCAAGAGATTTCAAATCTAATTAGCAATCCCAAAACTAAAATAATAGAAATAGCAATTACACTTATTATTATGGCTGATTTCGACAAAAGTATATCAGGAGATAATAAAAAATTAATTAAACCAAGACCTGCAGAAATAAGAAATAAATTTGATGATTTAATGTAATTTAGATTTGAAGAAATTCTCATTGTAAATTTTATCAGGAAGTTATAATATGTAAAAAAAGCAAGAGATAAAAGTAATAAAAAATACCACTAAAATAAATTTAAAAAAGAGAATGAGCTTTGAAGATTTATAGTACCTCCACTCTTTCTGCTGGGTCATTTACGGAGTGTAAAAATAAATTTTGAAGAACATGAATAGATATGCGATAAATTCACAATTTTAAAATGAAAAAATGAAATACATAATTTACTTATTTTACAGATACTACAATAAAGGAAGCACAATTAGAATTCCATATGAAAGTTCAATTTTCGCTCTTTTATTATTGTTTTTTATGAATGTATTTACATTCTTTATACTTTTGTTTCCCTGTTTTTCAGGATGATCCTTTCAAACCATTCTAAAGTTGAATTGTATATTTTTTCATTAATCGAAGTCTTTCTAGGATACTTTATGTTTAATAGATTATTTCCTAAAAAAGAAATTTTAGAAATAAATGAAATTTCTAAAAACACAAAACTTCATAGCTGGTTTTTATTTTTTTATGTAATTTTTTCATTTATAATATTAATGATTCTAATAATAAAAAATAGATGATTTCTGCTGAATCAATTATCTTCCTAGTAAAAATATGAGTATAAAATAGATAATTATGGAAAAAGTAAAATTGAAAAAACAAAGAAGTTTTTTTTCAATTTGTATAATTAGCCTTGTCTTAACAGGTTGTTCAGGCACAATAAATCAAGAATATTTCAATAAAACTTTGGGGCTAAATATTGAAATTAAAAAGAAAATATTTAACTCTGAAAACTCAATCAGTCCTCAAGGAGAAGGGTTCAGCATGGAAATAATTACTTTTGATAAAAGGATACTGCTAGTTTATTTGTAAATAATAATAGTTATCCTAAACCCTATGACCTTCGGAGTGATTGGAAAATATCAAAATGGCAAAAAACACCATTAGTAAATAAAGATGTTTCTGAACTTTTATTTAATTATAATATTAACGATAAAGCAATTAAAAAGGAACTAGCAAATATTAAGCTTCTTGTAAACTCAAAGGGAAATATATATTTCCTATTATTTCAAGGAAAGTGACGGAAATATACATGCAATCGATATCTGTATTTTAGATATTAAAAATAAGATAATTTATTTATGTGAGATAATTACATAGATTAAGCTCCATCCAACATGAGCATCTTACTCCTAATAGTCCTGTTCGGATCATCTCCTTCACACCTTCAAAACAAACAAAAAAGCTACAACATTACTGCTGTAGCTTTTCTATTTTAAAGTTCATTTTCTTTTATCTCTTAAGACATTTTATTATATCTGTACTAGTGATTAAAACTACCAGTTTGGCTCTAGTCCAGGGTTTTCATTTAATTCAATTTGCGGTATTGGCCATACAAATCTACGGTCAGTATATGGTATAGCGGCAACCGTTAATGCTCCTGTATAAGGAGTTCCTAAAATGTAATCAGCAGAAGGTGGAGTTGTATTTGCTACTTTTGCAGGAACTCCATCAATACGAGCTAAATCATCTCCTTGTAATCTGTGAATGTCTGACCATCTACGTCCTTCAGCAAGGAACTCAATTCTTCTTTCTACAATTATTGCATTAACCAAAGATGCTTGAGAACTTAATGTAGCGGTAGTATAGGTTTGTGCAGTAGGATTAGCAAGAGATCTATCTCTTACAAGGTTTAACAATCTCAATGATTCTGTTAAATTTGGAGATGCCAGACGAGCTTCAGCTTCAGACATATTTAATAGCACCTCTGCATATCTGATAACAGGAGCAGCATCAGTTCTGTTTGTAACGTCTGTATATTTATTAGTGTATTTTACCCCTGCAGAAGTATAAATCATTTTACCTTCTTCTCTTCTTTTATCATCAACTAACCAACTTGGATTCCTCCAAATTATAGGGCTAATTGCAATTATAGCTCTTTGTTTATACATACTTGCCAAAGCACCATTTACTGTTGGATTAGAAGTAGAAGAATGTTGAATTGAGAAAATCGACTCTGAATTATTCAGATTATTAGTCAATATAAAAGGAGCGCCAGGAGCTGTTGTTAATGAATAAACACCATTTAGTTTAACTCCTTCAGCAATTACATTAGCCCAGTCCCTCTTATGAAGATATACTCTCGTTTTAAAAGCAATTGCTGCACTTTTAGATGCTTTTGCCGTTATTTTTGTTGTTATCAAATTTTCAGCATCGGTTAAATCTGCCAAAATTTTAGCATAACATTCAGCTACAGTATTTCTTGGCTTTAACTTTTCCGAAGCAATTTCCGCAGCTGTGTTTATCCCAACTTCTCTGTATATTACACCTGCATGTGTCGCACCTGAAGTAAAATTGTATGGTCTTGCAAAGAAGTTCAACAACTCAAAATGAGTGATTGCTCTTAAAAATTTAGCTTGTCCTATATAATCATCGGCAACAGACTGAGTAATTATATTCTTAGCAACAGCATCTATTACACCTTCAATCATCAGATTACATCTGTTAATTAGTCTATAACCATCAACCCAGTAGTATACGTTATTTGCAGTAGTTGGATCATAACTACCTTCATAAGTATATTGAAAAAAAGCAGCTGTATTAACAACATCTTCTCCTCTGCAATCTCCTTGTTCTACAAAAGCAGCTCCCCAAACATAACCTCTACCACCATTCGGGCTGTTAGTGTTATATTGCCCAATAGCTGCAGCATTATAAACACCATTCATAGATGATTCAATAAGTGATGGTGTTGAAAATGCCATACCCTCAGATATGTTATTAATTGGATCTAAGTCTAATATTTTCTCTTCTGTACATGCATTCATCCCGAATACAACTACAAAAAGTAAAATTGTTTTTATTATATTTTTCATACGTCTTTATTATAAACTTACATTTATTCCCATTGATATCACTTTAGAGCGTGGCGTACCATTAATATCTACACCAGCAGTCTCCATTTCAGGATTAATTCCTTTGTAATCAGAAATTAACCAAATATTTTGCCCTTGCGCAAAAATCCTAAAACTGTTAACCCCAATTTTGTCTAATAGCATTTTTGGCAATGAATAACCTACACTAATATTATCAAGTGAAATAAAATCACCTTTTTCAACAAAACGAGAAGTTGCACTACCACTAAGATTTGTTGTATTATTTGTACTAGCATATAATCTTGGCGTCCATCCGTCTCCAGGGTTATCAACACTTTGCCATCTACCTAAAATCTCTTTCCCATTATTATTAAAATTTTGGTTCATTAATTCTCTTCTTGTAGCGTTGAATACTTTATTTCCGCCACTAAATCTGAACATGAATCCAAAATCAATATTTTTATACTTCATATTAGAACTAATCGAACCAAAATAAGTTGGAAGTGTATTACCTAAGATTACTTTATCAGCAGTACTCAATGATGCAACAGTACTTGTTTCTGAAGGATTATCAGGGTTATAAACGGAATAAGAGGTTAGACTGGTAAGTTTCCTTGTACTAGACTTCCATCTGCTTTGTAATAAACTGGGTTTCCATTTGCTTTGTTAACACCATAATATTTAAACCCATAAAGAGAGTTAATAGACTCCCCTTTTCTAATAATGATATTTGGAGAAATATTTGTATCGGCTGTGTAAGACCCTCCAATAATATCACCACTAGGCAAGGAAGTTACTTCATTTTTAGAAAGTGTCACATTAGTTGCAATATCCCATGAAAAATTCTGTGTATGTATAGCTTTAAAAGCTAAAGCAAACTCATATCCTCATTAAACATTTTACCTACATTACTATTTATGATACTTCAGGAATACCTAAAGATGGATTAACTGGCGCCTCTAAAACTAAGCCATCAATATCATTTTTGTAATAATCAAAAGTGAAGGTTAATCGATTATTAAGGAATCCAAAATCAATACCTATATCTGTTTTTGTACTTGTCTCCCATTGTAACAAATTATTACCAAATTGAGAATATCCAATACCATTTAAATCTCCGTAAGGGGAACTAATAGTTAATCCTTTTGAAGGATAAGAAATTCCACGTAATACATCTACATTACCAACTTCAGAATAAGATGCTCTTAATTTTAAATCGGAAACTGTATTATTTATTCTTTCCATGAAATTTTCCTTAGACACTGTCCAGCCTACTGAAATTCCAGGAAAATTATTCCATCTAACATTAGATTCAAATTGCGAGATTCCATCACGTCTTATAGATGCTTGAATAAAGTATTTTTCTTTAAAATTATAATTCAAACGTCCTAAATAAGAAATAATACCTTTTTCTGTAATCCCCCCACCCCA